>DAOWIC010000134.1 GCA_030641085.1 Calditrichota bacterium | reverse complement strand
CGGAGTGTCCGATGCTTTTTCGGCGGCCTGTTTTTTCGGCGGCGTGATGGGCGTATTGCCGAACGGCCGGTCGGTATCGTCGATCTTGCGCAGAATCTCCTGTTTCTCTCTGTCGGTGACAAAAGAATCCTTCTTGTAGAGATTCTTTTCGATGTTCTTGATCTCATCCTCCGACAGTTTCTTGAGCTGATCGCTCGAATCGGTTGATGAAGTCGTCGGGGCGACGGTTTTGAAGGTGTCATCGGCCGGACTGTCGTAATCCGACTCCGGTGGCGGAGGCGGCGTCGAATCTCCGATAGGACCCAGGTCCATTTCAAGATGATTCTCGCCCTCGGGCTGGTGGTTGGCTTCCTGTCGGGCCTCGTTGTTCATCAGGTCGGAGGTTGTCTCAATACCGAGATCATCGTCGATCCCGGCCTCAAATGCGCTCTTACCCCCTACAAACTCACGGTCCTCGCCGTTTGCTTCGGTAACGACGAAGTCGAGCGTTTCAGGACGCTCTGTATCTGTGGCGGAGCTGTCGAAGGGCAGGCCGCACTGGCAGCAGACTGCCGCGTTCACGTCAAGCTGTTCCGCTGTACATTTTGGACAGATTTTCAATTGATTATCTCCGTCTGCATTGATAGATATTGTCTTATGGAATTATCGACACCGGTTGCATTTTGCTTTAGATGATTGGCCCGTCTTAATCGTCTAAAAATAGAGATAAAATCTTTTTGAATAAGGACTTGACAATAGATTAACGCCGCACTAATATTTCAGATTGATATACTACAACGTGTATACTACCGGAGCGACCGGAGGAGGAAATGGTCGATGTTGACGCCCTGTAAACGCTTGCTTTTCTTGGCCTTATTTGTTATTGGAATTGCCCTTTACGTTGGCTGTGATCAGCCCGAAGATATCCTGACTCCTACTTCTCAAACGAAGCTGTACCTAAATGAAGAAAGACTGCCCAATAATCCGGATAGTTTGATATATGAGCTGTGGGCCGCCAATTCCACTGATACGGTCTCGATGGGTAAGTTTGGATACAATCACGCCACTAGAAAATACTTCGATGGCAACATGGAGTTGCGAGCCGACTCTAACGAGTTCTATATCGCGGACGATGTCAATAACTACGAGGTATTGTTCGTGTCGGTTGAGACGGTGCCGGATAATGACGCTGCCTCGCCGGGTCCGATAATGTTGCTGGATTTCACCGCCAGCCCGACGATCAAGATGACTTTCCCGCAGGTGGACTCCATTTGGGGTTCGACGGTTCGCTACAACATGGAGACAACCTCCGACGGAAACCGAAATCCCGACACCGACGGCTACGGTATCTGGTTCTCCAACTATATTGAAGAGAGCCGGGATCTCAATGATACCAATGCCATCCTCGATTGGGAAGTCGTCACATTGACTATGGAAACTCTTTACGTGATCGACACCAATATCATCGCTATCGACACCAACAGCATCGTAGTCAAGGACACGACACTGATTTTCGGGCTGGATACCGTATCCCAGACAGTGGTCCGGTTCGACGTGATCGAGCGCATCGATACCGTTCCTCCGTATCCGAAGACGCTACTCAGTATTGATTGGGATGTTAGCTACGGTTCTATTACCTATGACAATTTCACGCAGGACAATTTCGCATTTCCGGATATCAGCCAGTATGGCTGGAAGTACAAGGGCTGGGTGGTTTCGGATATAATTGATACATTGGCTGTCGGAAAGATGACCAAGCCGGCGTGGATTCTCTCCGACGGCGAAATGGAGAATACTGACGGTGGTCTGCTGACAACCGGTACCTTTGATCGGATCGACGCTCCTGATGATGCTAACCCTTATGTTAAGAGTGACCGCGTGCCGCCGTTCCCGGGTGAGGAATTTTTCCAGAATCTTCCGGCGGGACTCGATTCGGTCAACCTGGTTCCAGAGGCTGGTGGTATCGGTAAGGTCTTTGTCACTGTCGAACCGATAAACTTCAACACTGATACGACCAACTTCCCGCTGATCGCGTTTATGGGTGACCTGCCCTATGACAGGATGTCGGTTGAGGATGTAGAGCAGCAGTTCACGTTAAAGGGCTGGATGTTCTCCAATGATCCGTATCGCGGATTTCCGCTGATCACTGTTACAAAAGTGCGCTATTAGCATAAATATCGACCGTTAAGGTCCCGGACCGGCATGCGTGGAGTATGCCGGTCTTTTTTTTGGCCGGCGGTTGAACCAAGAGACAGTTTTTTCTTGCACCCCAATGGCGAAGTCAATATATTCGGGGCTAATTTAATTTACGTAACTAACTTATTTAAAACCATAACGTTAACTGGAGAAGTGGGACGATGGAGAATGGCACCGGTCTATTGTCGATCTTGATTGGCGCAGTGGGTCTCATTTTTGCGCTCATTTTGTTTTTCTGGATAAAGCGGAAGCCTTCAGGCAACGACCTGATGACAGAAATCTCTGAGGTTATTCACGACGGCGCGATGGTCTTTCTGAAGCGGGAATACTCAATCCTGCTCATTTTTATAGTGATTGTCTTTGGCTTGCTGACGTGGGGGACGGAATTTCATACCGCCCTGGCCTTTTTGGGCGGAGCGGCCTGCTCGATGCTGGCAGGGTTTTTCGGGATGAAAGCGGCTACTCGGGCCAATGTCCGCACTACTGCCGCCGCCAGTACCTCCGGGGAGGCGGAGGCGCTCTCGATCGCATTTTCCGGCGGCGCCGTGATGGGCATGTCGGTCGCCTCGCTGGGTCTGATCGGTGTCGGGATTGTCTATTACCTGACCGGCGGCACTCCGGACGGCGCCAGAACTATCAATGGCTTCGCGATGGGCGCTTCGTCGATCGCGCTTTTCGCGCGTGTCGGCGGTGGTATCTTCACCAAGGCGGCCGATGTCGGCGCTGATCTGGTCGGTAAGGTAGAGGCCGGTATTCCGGAGGATGATCCGCGCAACCCGGCAGTTATCGCTGATAATGTGGGTGACAATGTCGGTGACACCGCCGGGATGGGAGCCGATCTGTTTGAGTCATATGTCGGCTCGGTTATCGCTACCATCGCCATTGCGGCCACGACATCTTTTCCGCTGATCGCCGCCGATCGAATCTCCTACATGCAGCTTCCTTTGCTGATTGTGACTTTCGGGGCGATTGCCTCCATTCTGGGCGTGCTTTCAATTAGAGTTTTCACCAAAATGAATCCGGCGGCCGTGCTCCGGCTGGTGACCTATGTCGGAGCGGTTGTGATGCTCATTGCGGCCTGGTTCATCATTGACAAGCTCGGTCTTGATCATAAAGTGTTTTGGGCGATTCTGGGCGGCAACCTGGCCGGTATAGTGCTGGGGCTGCTTACGGAATATTACACGGCTGCCAAGCCGATTCGCGATATCGCCGATGCGTCACTGACCGGCGCGGCAACCAACATCATTTCCGGCCTTGCGGTCGGCATGGAGTCGGTCTTCCTGCCGATCATCGTTATCTGTGTCGCGATCTATACCGGCTTCAGTTTTGCCGGTCTGTACGGTATCGGCATTGCCGGGGTCGGCATGCTGGCGACGATTGGCGTAACGATGTCTGTCGACGCCTATGGCCCGATAGCCGACAACGCGGGCGGCATTTCGGAGATGTCCGGTCTGGGACCGAGGGTACGCGCCATTACCGACCGCCTCGATTCGCTCGGCAATACCACGGCCGCGATTGGCAAAGGGTTTGCGATCGGATCGGCGGCGTTGACAGCTCTGGCGCTCTTCTCGGCCTATTCGTCGGCGGTTCATCTGGAGACGATCAATCTTCTTCAGCCGAGAGTTGTGATCGGCTTCCTGATCGGCGGCATGCTGCCCTTCTTTGTGGCCGCCCTGACCATGAAAGCGGTCGGTCGGGCGGCAGCCAAAATGGTCGACGAGGTCCGGCGACAGTTCCGCGAGATCACCGGACTGATGGAGGGCAAAGCCAAACCGGATACCGGCCGGTGTGTCGATATCGCCACTAAGGGCGCGTTACAGCAGATGATCCTGCCGGGAATGACCGCTGTTGTCTCGCCGCTGATAATCGGCTGGGTGCTGGGCAAGGCCGGTCTGGGCGGTATGCTGGCCGGTGCGACCACATCCGGCGTGATGCTGGCGCTGATGATGGCCAACGCTGGAGGAGCCTGGGATAACGCCAAGAAGTACATCGAAGCCGGCGCCCACGGCGGCAAAGGTTCCGACGCCCACAAGGCGGCCGTGGTTGGCGATACGGTGGGTGATCCGTTCAAGGATACCTCCGGACCCTCGATGAACATCCTCATCAAGCTGATGGCGATTGTCTCGCTGGTGGTGGGACCATACCTGTTCAATTAGCGATATAGTATATCAGATCTGAATAAATATCCGCCGGGGATATGCTCAACAGCATATCCCCTTTTTTCCTGTTTGCATCGAATAAGATTGGCTATCTTCAGTATAACTAATGTAGCAGGGGGCCGGAATGAAACATTCAGTCCGGCGAATCGTAGTCTAATTCATGAGGGAGTTAAACGTGGAACAGTCAAATGCGACCGAAGCTGTCGTTCAGCCCCAAAAAACATCCGGACTATCATTCACCGGGCTGGCACAAATTTTCTACGCGCCCACGGCGTTTTATGAGAAGCTCAAGAACGAGCCGAAGATTCTGGTGCCGTACCTTGTCTATTTCATCCTCATTGTCATCAGCATGTTTATGATTTCCGAGTTGCTAGTGCAGCACCAGATTTCGTCTCCGCAACTTCAGGAACGTCTGCAGGGGCAGCCGGTCACGCCCCAACTGAGACAGATTTTGTATTGGCAGATTATAATCGGCGGCTCGCTGGTAATGGCCCTGGCCCCGCTGCTGGCGGCGGCGATGGCGACTTTCTGGGGCAATTTTGTTTTCGCCGGAAAATCGAAGTTTAAATCGAT
>DAOWIC010000262.1 GCA_030641085.1 Calditrichota bacterium | reverse complement strand
GATTATCACCGACAAGGCCGATGTGGTCTACGGCTCCCGTTTTGTCGGCGGTGGTCCCCACCGAGTGGTATACTTCTGGCATTATGTTGGCAACAGGCTGCTGACACTTTTGTCGAACATGTTCACCAACATCAACCTGACGGATATGGAGACCTGCTACAAGGCGTTTCGTCGGGAAATCATTCAGTCAATTGACATCAAGGAGCCTCGGTTCGGCTTCGAGCCGGAGATAACAGCCAAAATCGCCCGTAAGAAGGTTCGCATATATGAGATCGGCATATCGTATTATGGCCGAACTTATACGGAGGGTAAGAAAATCGGCTGGAAAGACGGCGTGAAAGCCGTCTGGTGTATCCTCAAATATAATCTTGGGTAGGCTACGGCCTAAGCCCAACCGCGCTTGAGCAGATCGCGCCGCTGCCGCGCATACACTTTTCGAATCTTCATAGCCTCAAGATACCACTCGACATTGCGCTTGATTCCGTCCTCAAGTGATACTTTAGGTTTGTAGTTCAGCAGTTTGTTCGCCAGTGATATATCTCCAACATACGACGAAATCTCACCGGTCCGCTTGGCTCCGATATTGATCCGGGAATCCGAGTCGAGATGCTCGATTATCAAACGCGCGACATCGATAATCCGCGTTCCCTTGCCGCTTGAGATATTGATCGTATTCGGCGCCACCCGGTCGAACCGTTTTGCGATGCGAACCAGACCGTCGATGGCGTCATCGGTATAAGTGAAATCCAGCTTCTTCTCGGCCCCGAAGATATTGATAGTCCGGTTGCGGCGGGCATAATATATAAACAACGGCACTGCCCGCTCAGAGACATCGAACCGGCCGTATACATTGGAAAGTCGGACAATTACCGGCATAATGCCGTGACAATACTGGTAGGCATGGATCAGCGCCTCCCCTGCGTATTTGGAGGCGGTGTAGGGCGATTTGATCTTGACTATGTCAGTCGTGTTTTCCCGCCGTTTGACGCCCTGTTTCGACTCTCCATAGACTTCCCTCGAGGAGGCGAAAACAAACCGCTTGACACCGCGTATGCGGGCGAATTCGAGCAGGTTGTGGGTCATGACATAGTTATCCAGCGCCTTTTTCGGGTCCACCACCAGGTCATGGACCCGGGCGTTCGAGGCGAGGTGGACTATCAGGTCAGGAATGCGCCGCAGTTTGAGCTGATCCAGCGGCTGACGCAGGTCGCACAATACGGTTCGGCGGTTGATGTTCTTGTCCCAAATCGTGGGCTTAATATCGAGCGGGATGACATTGAAATTTTGCTGTTGAAGCTGTTGAACCAGGGCCGTGCCGACGGTTCCCGATGATCCGGTTACTAAGATGTTCTTGACCATTTCTGCGATATATACCTCTGTTCGTTCGATGCCGTCTCAAACGTATTCGGCGGCACGGAATACGTGTTCAGTTATCGGATATCGGGAATAATATACAAGAAATTCGATGATTTCCAAACGGATATTGTCAGATCTGGCTGAAGCCCCAGTCAATCAGGCGGCGCGCTTCCCGGAAGCGGAGTTTGTCACCCGGTGCGCCCAGCACGACCAAGGTCAGCCTCTCCCCTGCCCGGTTTTTCACGAGGGTAGTCAGACAGTAATCGGCCGCCCGGATATAGCCGGTTTTGCCGGAAAGAACGCTGTATTTAGAATGAATCAGCATGTTCGTGTTGGCCATCGGGCGATAGGTGTTTTTTCGGTTCTGGATTTTGACTTTATACTGCTTTTTGGCGGTTATCTCGGCGATCAGGTCATATTCGTAGGCGTAGTGCAGTATCTTTGCGATTTCATGAGCAGTGGATACATTTCGTGAATCCAGCCCGGTCGGTTCGAAGAAGACCGACTTCTTCAGGCCCAACTGGCGGGCTTTCTTGTTCATCTCGGTGGCGAATTTCTCGATAGAGCCACAGGTTGCTCGCGCCATCGCTCGCGCGGCCCGGTTATCGGAATTCATCAGGGTGGCGTGGAGAAGGTCTCGCACGGTCAGTTCAAAGCCGACCTGGAGCCGGCTGCGGGACGACCGCCGGGCATCCTCGCGGCTAATTTTGATCGTTTTATCCAGATCGACCTTCTGGTCTATCACGACCATTACTGCCACCAGCTTGCTCAGCGACGCTATCGGCCGGACCTGCTCGGCGTTTTTGGCATAGATAACCTCGCCGTTGTCGTAGTTGACCAGCATGGCCGCCTTCACGTTCAGGTGCGGCCCCTTCTTAACAACATGATCGAAATCGAAATGGCAGGTTTTGCCGAAGCCGCTGCCGACTATCTTCGTGTCCGCTTCGAGGAAATAGACAGTATTGGCTGAGAAAAAGACAAAGGCCGCAAGAAAGAGCAGCACTTTCGGAAATGTCGCTCGTCTAATCATAATTGTTCGCCGTCCCAAATCAGTACCTGATCCATTTTATAATCTCCGGCAGTGTCGGACGTTTGCCGTACATGAGAATGCCGATTCTGAATATCCGGCTGGCGAGCCAGACCATAAATATCGTAGTGAGGATTACCAGTATCAGGCCTATTATCGCTTCGCCGATAATGCCGGAAAAGAGCGAATACTCAGTCAGGGTCGGAGCGACAAAAACCAGTCGCATCATCATCATTGTAGGCGTCAACAACGGAATCATCGACAACGTGACCGAAATGGCCGAGTTCGGTTCCTGGACAACATAGATGCCCATCATAAATGGCAGAACCATCAGCATTGTGATTGGCAGCACATAGCTCTGTGCCTCTTTTTCTGAGTTGACAATCGACCCGATCAGGGCAAAGATCGTGGAAAACAGAATATAGCCGGACACCATGTAGAGAATGAAGAAAACGATAATGGCCGGATTGAACAGGATTCGGTCAATTGCCGGATTTATATCCAGCGCTCCCTTCATCGAATATATCCCCGCCCCCATCACGTACCAGATGCCCACCTGCGTCAGAGTCGCGGCTCCCAGCCCGAGCACCTTTCCCATCATGAGCTGAAACGGGCTGACCGACGAAACCAGGACTTCCATCACGCGGGAGTTCTTTTCCTCGATGACCGACCGCATCACAGTCTGGCCGTAGCCTACTATCATGCCGAACATAATGCCGACAAAAACAATGGCGGTGAAATACTTTATCTGAAACGGTATCGATTCTCCCTTGGCGTCGCGGGTCTGCAGGTCGACCGACTTCGTTAGCGCCAGGACCGAGTCGATTTCAAGATTAACCTCCGACATGTTCAGTCGGATCGATGACATGATATCGGAGAGGCGGCGTTCGAATCGGTTGTAGGTTACGAAATTGTCTGAGTTGGTGACCAGCCAGATGTTGGTATCCGCCGTGTACGCCTCCGGCTTGAGGACAACATAGTACTTCAACTCTTTGTCTATTATGAGACGGCTGAGCGAGTCGTTTACGGCCGCAAAGCCTGTCGAGTCATCAGCCGCGACATCAAAGACCCCATCAACCGAATAATAGGGATCGTCGGTATCTTCGAGCGTGTAGCGCGTCAACGATTCTTCGAACTGAGTGCCTATGCCCAGCTCGGTCTGATCGATCACGGCCAGATGTTCGGCTGAGGAGGATTCCGTACGGGCGAATAATGCCGGCAGTACGGTAAAGGCTGCCATCAGCACCGGCGTGAGAACGATACCGATAATGAACGACTTCTTCTTGACGACTTGGATATACTCGCGTTTGAAGATCACCCAGAATTTAGACATGGGCACCCCCTCCTTCAGCCTGCGTCAGGTCGGCCGGGTCGATTCGCGCCCGGTCGATGAAGATATCGTAGAGGGAGGGTTCCATCAGTTCAAAGCGACGGACCTGCACCCGGTCGGCGATGCTCTTTAAGATCGCGTTGGTGTCCGCATCCTGTTCAAGCTGCAGTTCGATGTAGTTGTTGAATTCAGACAGGTTGCGAACACCGGGCAGTTCGGAAGCGAATTTGCCGTCACCGTCAATATCGATCTGCACCGAGTTTTTGCCGAAACGGGCCTTGACATCTGTAAGGCGGCCGTCGAGAACTT
>DAOWIC010000078.1 GCA_030641085.1 Calditrichota bacterium | reverse complement strand
AGTCAGCTAAGAATTTATTTAATCTAATTTTACTCATATGTTTAATATACCAGGAAAGAATATGAAAAAACTGGGATTGCTTATGTAATAATTAAATTACAAACAATCCCAGTTGTTATTATTCGGTAGGAGCAATTATGCAGCTCCATCTGTACGGTGGAGCTAATTTCTCGACGAGCTCTTGAATCTCACTATGAGAAAGTCGCTCAAGGCACTGGATAACCCGCTTCGCCTGAGGCAGATCGGCCGCGAAGTCGCGCGCGTCGACACCGTGCTCAGAGAAGATGAGCTGGGCATTCACAAGCTGGCCGAAAGCAGCGCGAGCGTTCTTACCGACAAAGGCGTGAAAGACAAAGAGAGTTGATGGAGTAGCATATGGCTGATACAGAGAAAAGAAACTACCGCAAGGTGCGTCAGGGTATCGTGGTCTCGGACAAGATGGACAAGAGTATTGTCCTCCGCGTCGACAGAACCATGAGTCATCCCCGGTATAAGAAGACCGTGCGTACTTCGTCAAAACTGCACGCCCATGACGAGAAGAACGACGCCCATACCGGCGATGTCGTGCGCGTCATGGAAACCCGCCCGCTGTCGAAGACAAAGCATTGGCGCCTGATTGAAGTTGTCGAGAGAGCCAAGTAGGCCGGAAAGAGGTGAATGACAGATGATTCAGGAATACACCATACTATCCGTCGCCGATAACTCGGGTGCCAAAAAAGTGATGTGCTTCCGCGTGCTTGGCGGACGAAAGAAATATGCCAGTATCGGTGATATTATTGTTGTTACGGTAAAAGAGGCCATTCCGGGAGGAACCGTCAAGAAATCAGAGGTCTGCAAAGCGGTCGTTGTTCGCACCAAATTCCAGACCCAGCGTAAAGACGGTTCTCTGATAAGTTTCTCCGACAATGCAGCGGTTATCATTAATGATCAGAAAGAACCGCGCGGCACCCGCATCTTCGGACCGGTCGCCCGCGAGCTGCGTGAGAAACAGTTCATGAAGATTTTGTCTCTGGCCCCGGAAGTTCTGTAAGAGGAAGAAGCTGTTATGCATATAAGAAAAGGCGATACAGTTTACATTCGGACCGGTTCCCATAAGGGCAAAACCGGCAAGGTGCTGTTTGTCGATACCAAGGCGAACAAGGTCGTGGTTGAAGGCATCAACATGAAAAAGCGCCACCAGCGACCGACCCAGAAGAGTCCCAAAGGCGGGATCATCTCAATCGAGGCGCCGGTACATATGAGCAATGTCGCTCTGTACAGCAGCTCTCTTTCGGGACCGATCAAAACGTCCATGCGTGCTATCGAAGAAGCAGGCAAGAAGAAAAAAGTCAGGATTTGCCGCCGGACCGGCGAGCAGGTTTAAGGGATACATGCGATGGTCAGATTGAAAGAGAAATACCTTAAGGAAGTTCAGCCGAAGCTGATGAAGGAGTTCAATTACTCCTCGCCGATGGAGATCCCGAAGATCACCAAGGTGACCGTCAATATCGGTGTCGGCGAAGCTACCCAGAATAACAAGGCGCTGGACGCGGCGGTCAGTGATCTGACTTTGATCACCGGTCGCAAGCCGCTGGTGACGCGTGCGAAGAAATCGATCTCGAACTTCAAGCTGCGCCAGGGCATGCCGATCGGCTGCAGCGTGACTCTCCGCCGCGACGGAATGTATGAGTTCCTGGATCGGCTGATGAGTATCGCCATGCCCCGCATCCGCGACTTTCGCGGTGTCAGCACGAAAGCGTTCGACGGCCGGGGTAATTATAACCTGGGGTTGAAGGAACAGTTGATATACCCGGAAATTGACTACGACAAAGTAGAGAAAATACGCGGAATGAACATCGCCATCACGACCACGGCCCAAACAGACGATGAAGCTCGCCTGCTGCTGGCCGAGATGGGGATGCCCTTCCGGAAATAGGAGACCAATGGCTAAGAAGTGTCTAATCGAGAAGCAGGCCCGCAAACCGAAATTCAATGTGCGTGCCTATTCCCGCTGCCGCCGGTGCGGTCGGCCCCGTGCCTACATGCGCCGGTTTGGACTCTGCCGAATTTGTTTTAGGCAGATGGCTCTGGCGGGTGAGATACCTGGTGTCGTCAAGGCCAGTTGGTAATTTGAAAGGTTTGGGAGTTACGATTAAATGAGTATGACCGACCCTATTGCTGATCTGTTGACGAGAGTAAGAAATGCGTCAAAAGCACGGAAAAACGCCGTCGACATCCCGGCTTCGAATCTGAAGCGGGAGGTTGTCCGCCTGCTCCAGGAAAACAACTATGTCAAGGACATGGTGGAGCTGCCGGACAATAAGCAGGGTATCCTGCGTGTTTATCTGCGCTACAGCCGCGGCGATGTCCCCGTCATCAAGGGACTGCAACGCGTTTCCCGCCCCGGCCTGCGCCAATACTTCGATTTCGAGCGGGTGCGTCTGTCCACCTTCAACCAGCGTGGGATGATGATCGTCTCCACGTCGCAGGGTGTGATGAGCAACTTTGATGCTGCCAGAAAAGGCATTGGCGGCGAGATTATTTGTAGGTGCTGGTAAGGAAAGGATTCGAGCATGTCGCGCGTTGGTAAAAAACCGATTCCGATACCGGAGAAGGCTAAAGTTGAGATTACCGGTCAGACGGTTGTCGTGACCGGACCAAAAGGAAAGCTCAGCCGGGATATCCACCCTGAAATCAGCGCGGCTGTCCATGAGAACGAGGTTTTGGTAACCCGTCCCTCAGATACAAAAAGACACGCTGCCCTGCACGGGCTGACCCGGGCGCTGATAAATAACATGGTGGTCGGCGTAACCGACGGCTTTCGCATCGAACTGAAGATGGTCGGCGTCGGATATCGAGCGGAAATGAAAAGCAACAACCTCGTCCTCAATCTGGGCTATTCCCATCCGATCGTTTTCGGTATGCCCGACGAGATCAAGGTCGAGGTCTTGCCTAAAGAGAGCAAGATTATTGTTAACGGTATAGACAAGGAACTGGTCGGTCAGGTCGCCGCCAAGATTCGTTCGTTCCGCAAGCCGGAGCCGTACAAAGGCAAGGGCGTGCGCTACGTGGACGAGTATGTGCGTTCAAAGGCCGGTAAGACCGCGGGAGCATAAGGCAAATCCTGGTGTGAGTTATGGCTGATAAGAATCTGATTAAAGCAAAAAAAGCAGACCGGCGTCGCCGTCGCGTTAGAGGCAAAGTCTTCGGCACTCCCGAATGCCCGCGCCTGTCGGTGGCCAAATCGCTTAATAATACATTCGCTCAGATTATCGACGACGTCAATGGCGTTACCCTGGCTGCCGCGGCAACCAACGCCAAGATCGTCAAGGGCGAGTTCGAGAAAAAAACCACCAAGACCCAAGCCGCCAAAATCGTGGGCGTGACCCTGGCTAAAGCGGCTAAAGAAAAGGGAATCGAGAAAGTCGTCTTCGACCGCAATGTTTCGGTCTATCACGGCCGGATCAAGGCGGTCGCCGAGGGCGCCCGTGAAGGTGGACTCAAGTTTTAGAAAATAGGCTTTTGTTATAAACGAGGTAAAGGTTGGCTAAGTTCGATTTACAGAATCTTGAGCTGGAAGAAAAGGTAATCCACATCAACCGGGTTGCCAAGGTCGTCAAGGGCGGCCGGAGGTTCAGCTTCACCGCTCTTGTCGCTGTCGGTGACAAGAACGGAAAAGTCGGCGTCGGGCACGGTAAAGCTCCCGAGGTCGCCGAAGCTATCCGCAAAGCCAGCGAAGCTGCCAAGAAAGATATGGTCAAGATCAACACTGTCGGCGGCACCATTCCGCACCGTATTCACGGGCAGTTCAGTGCCACTACCGTCATACTGCGTCCGGCCTCACCCGGTACCGGTGTGATCGCCGGCGGCGCTGTTCGGA
This sequence comes from Calditrichota bacterium, assembly GCA_030641085.1. GTDB lineage: Bacteria > Zixibacteria > MSB-5A5 > GN15 > FEB-12 > DAOWIC01. Next base: position 13,026 of record DAOWIC010000078.1, on the reverse strand, counting down.
TCATACTCGAATCGCTTGGGATTCAGGATATTCTCACCAAGGTGATCGGCAGCCGCAACCCGTTCAATGTCGTCAAGGCGACCGTGGATGGTCTGGTGAATCTGCACACCCGTGAGCAGGAAGAACAGTTTCGCAACGAGGCTTGATCCTCGGTTCATTTAAGGATGGCACGAAGATGGCTAAGCAGCTAAAAATCAGACAGGTGCGCAGCACGATTGACAGCAAGGAACCTCACAAGCGGACGATTATTGCGCTGGGGCTTGGAAAAATTCGCCGCGAGGTTATCAAGAACGACACGCCCGAAATTCGCGGCATGGTCAGAGCTGTCAGGCACCTGATAGAAGTTGAAGAAATAGGCTAAGGACCTCTAAAGGATACATGATGGAACTACACACGCTTAAACCACCCAAAGGCTCCAAAAAGCCCCGCAAGCGGGTTGGGCGCGGTACCGGATGTGGTACCGGCAAAACCTCCGGACGCGGCCACAAGGGAGCCGGCCAGAGAAGCGGTTTCCGATCAAAAGGCGGCCACGAAGGCGGGCAGATGCCTCTGCACCGCCGGTTACCAAAGCGCGGTTTTACCAATATATTTCGTAAGGAATTCCAGATCGTGAATATCACCGATCTCGCCCGTTGCGATTCCAATGACGTTACCGGGGAGGCTCTCAAAAATGCCGGTCTGATAAAGAAGCTGGATGTTCCTGTAAAGATTCTCGGTAACGGCAACGTCGAAACAGCCTTCAATGTCAAGGCTAACGCATTCACGAAAGCGGCTAAGGAGAAAATTGAAGCGGCTGGCGGGAAAATAGAGGTGATTTAGTGCTGGAAACTTTTAGGTCAATCTTTAAGGTTGAAGAGCTGAGAAAACGGATTTTTATCACGCTTCTCCTGCTCGTGGTCTATCGCATCGGCGGGCATATTCCCACGCCCGGTGTCGATGGCTCCATCTTGGCTCAAGTTCTCTCGTCTAATTCTATCTTTGGTTTGTTGGACCTGTTCGCCGGTGGTGCTTTCGCCAAGGCGACCATTTTCGCCCTGGGCATCATGCCCTACATCTCTGCCTCCATTATGCTCCAGTTGCTGGGCGCGGTGGTACCGTTCCTGCAGCGCCTGCAGCGTGAGGGAGAAGAGGGTCGGCGCAAGATCACCCAGTATACCCGTTACCTGACCGTGCTTATCGCGGCTCTGCAAGCGTGGGGTACGGCTGGCTTTTTGACCACAATCAACTTCAACGGCGTTTCTGCCGTCCATATGGACACAGCCGGATTTATTCCACTGACGGTTCTGACCTTTACCAGTGGCTGTATCTTTATCATGTGGCTCGGAGAACAGATCACCGAGCGAGGCATCGGTAACGGTATCTCGCTGATCATCTTCATCGGCATTATCGCCCGCTTCCCGGACGCTGTCGTTGGCGAGGTCCAGGCGGTCTGGTACGGCAGCCGTTCTATCGTAACTGAAGTTGGCATGGTCGCCATGATGCTCGCCGTAATTGCGGCGATTATCCTCGTAACTCGCGCCCAGCGTAAGGTGCCGGTCCAGTATCCGCGCAAGGTCGTGGGACGTAAAGTCTATGGTGGCACCACCACTCATCTGCCGCTATCAGTTAACTCGGCCGGTGTTATTCCGATCATTTTCGCTCAGTCGATCATGTTCCTGCCGTCGACCGTAGCGCAGTTGTTTCCTAACGTCGACTGGGTCCAAAACCTGGTTGCGGTCTGGCTGGCTCCGGGTGGACTGTGGTATTCGATTATATATGGTCTGATTATCATCTTCTTCGGCTACTTCTACACCGCCATTGTATTCAACCCGATTGAAATCGCGGACAACATGCGCAAGAACGGCGGTTATGTGCCCGGAATCAGGCCCGGAAGGAACACTTCCGAGTATATCGAAAAAATTCTTACCCGTATCACTATGCCGGGCGCCATCTTTTTTGCGGCCATCGCGGTTCTGCCGTGGGTGCTGGTCGCCCAGGCGAATGTCCAATACTTCTTTGGTGGTACGGGACTGCTCATTGTGGTCGGTGTCGCGTTGGATACGCTCCAGCAGATCGAATCGCATTTGGTAATGCGCCACTATGACGGCTTCATGAAGAAGGGTAAGATTCGCGGGAGGTCGATGTAGTTATGAACCTGGTATTCCTGGGACCTCCCGGATCCGGCAAAGGTACGCAGGCGGTTCGCCTGGCCGAGAAACTCGGCTTGGTGCACCTCTCCACGGGTGACGTTCTGCGCGACGCCGTCAAGAAGGGGACACCGCTCGGCCTTGAGGCCGATGGCTATATGAAGCGCGGTGAACTCGTTCCCGATGCGTTGATTGTCGGTCTGATCGAATCCCGGATTACCAACGGCGATTTGAGCCGGGGGTTCATCCTTGACGGCTTTCCGCGGACTGTTCCGCAGGCCGAGAGCCTTAAGGGAATGCTTGATAAGAATGGTGTAACTCTCGATACTGTAATATGTTTCAAGATCGCTGACGGCGAAGTCGTCAAGCGGCTGTCAGGTCGCTGGTTCTGCCCGAAGTGTAACGCCGGGTATAACTATCCCGCCCAGATGCCGAAGACCGAGGGGGTTTGCGACAATGATGGCGCCAGCCTGCAGCGGCGCCCTGATGACGAAGAATCGGTCGTGAGAAATCGACTGGAAGTATATAAAAAGCAGACCCAGCCCATTGTAGATTTTTACCGGGCTGAGTCTCTGTTGACCGAGCTTGAGGCTCAGAAATCTCCGGATGAGGTTTTTGAGTCGCTGCTGAGTCAGGTTTCCTGAACGGAACAGGAGAAGAGAACATGATAACGCTGAAGAGTCCTGAAGAGATCGAAATCATGCGCAAGGCGGGACGTATTGTCGCTGAAACGCTGGCCTTGGTTGGCGAGACAATCAAGCCGGGTATCACGACCGGTGAGATTGACGCTCTGGTGGAGGAGTTTATTCGCTCCAAAGGCGCCATTCCGGCCTTCAAGGATTACCAGGGATTCCCCGCTTCAGCCTGCATCTCGATCGATAGCGAGGTTGTTCACGGTATTCCCGGAAAGCGGATAATTCAGGAAGGTGAGATCGTTTCGGTCGATGTCGGTTCTATATTCGAGGAGTTTTACGGTGATTCGGCGCGCACTTTCGCTGTCGGTGAGATCGATGGCGATAAGGCCGCCCTCATGGAATGTACTGAAAAATCTTTGATGGCCGGTATTGACAAAGCGCGAAATGGCAATAAATTAGGACAAGTCTCAGCGGCTGTTCAGGAAGTCGCTGAGGGTGCCGGGTACGGTGTGGTTCGCCAGCTCGTCGGCCATGGTATTGGCCGGAGGATGCATGAGGAACCGCAGGTACCTAATTTCGGTTCTGCTGATGACGGTCCGATGCTGAAGACCGGAATGGTTATCGCCATCGAACCGATGGTGAATCTGGGCACTTACAAAGTTAACACCATGCCGGATGGATGGACATTTGTCACAGCGGACGGGAAACCGTCGGCTCATTTTGAGCACACTGTAGCCATAACCGACAACGGTCCGGACATCCTGACTGTATTATAAAGGAGACTATGGCCAAGGAAGAAACCTTTCAGGTAGAGGGCAAAGTCGTGGAAACGCTGCCCAATGCTATGTTCAGGGTAGTACTGGATAACGGACACACTGTTTTGGCTCATATCTCCGGAAAAATGAGAATGCATTTTATCAAGATTCTGCCCGGTGACAAGGTGACTCTGGAACTGTCACCATACGATCTTAGTCGGGGCCGGATCACGTATCGGTATAAATGATTTTGAGATAGAGGTTGGCAGAGATTATGAAAGTTAAATCAGCCATCAAAAAGCGTTGCGAGCACTGCAAGATTGTAAAGCGCAAGGGCGTTCTACGCGTCATCTGCTCCAAGAATCCCAGCCACAAGCAGCGCCAGGGATAAGAAGAAATTTCGTTGAGTATAGAAGGAGTAACAATTGGCACGCATTGCCGGAGTTGACTTACCCAAAGCGAAAAGAATAGAAGTTGCCCTGACCTACATCTTCGGTATCGGACCTTGCCGGGCAAACGAAATTCTGAAAAAAACTGCGATCCCCCCGGATGTCCGGGTGAATAAGCTTACCGACGCCGATGTAACCAAGCTGCGTAGCGTGATCGAAAACGACTACGTGATCGAGGGTGGCCTGCGTGGTGAAATCGCCATGAATATCAAGCGCCTGATCGACATTGGCTCCTATCGCGGCCTTCGTCACCGTCGCGGCCTGCCGGTACGCGGACAGCGCACCAAGACTAATGCCAGAAGTCGCAAAGGTCCTCGGCGCTCAATCGGCGGTCTGAAAAAGAAGCCCCCGGGTAAGAAGTAAATCAGTTTTTGAAAGAGGTGTTTAAGTGGCCGATCCTAAGAAAAAAGGACGCACCAAGAAAAAAGCTCGCAAGGTAGAAGCGAATGGTATCGCCCATGTTAAGGCGACCTTTAATAATACCATTATTACTATTACCGATCCCGCCGGGAAGGTGATCTCGTGGGGCACCGCCGGAAAAGCCGGTTTCAAAGGTTCCAAGAAATCAACCCCGTTTGCCGCCCAGTTGGCCGGTTCCTCGGCCGCCAGGGAGGCAATGGACATGGGACTGCGCCGTATTGAAGTCTGGGTCAAGGGACCCGGCTCGGGACGCGAGGCCGCCATCCGCTCATTGTCGGCGGCTGGCCTTGAAGTGACGCTCATCAAAGACGTCACGCCGATCCCGCACAACGGTTGCCGCCCTCCCAAGCGCCGTCGCGTATGATGTGAAAAGAAGAGATTAGCTGTTTTAAGGAGTATTAATGGCTCGTTATCGAGAAGCCAATTGCAAGTTGTGCCGCCGCGAAGGTGAGAAGCTGTTTCTGAAGGGTGCCCGCTGTATGAGCAGCAAATGCGCCTTCGAGAGACGGCAGTATGCTCCCGGTCAGCACGGACAAAGAATGCGCCGGAAAGTATCCGCCTACGGCCTGCAGTTGCGCGAAAAACAAAAAGTGCGCCGCACCTATGGCCTGCTGGAGAAGCAGTTCCATAACTATTACAAAGTGGCTGACCAGAGACCCGGCATTACCGGTGAGATTTTGATCCAGTTGCTGGAAACTCGTCTGGACAACATGGTCTATCGCCTCGGTTTCGCGCCCTCGCGCAAGGCCGCCCGTCAGCTTGTCCGTCACCGCCACGTTTTGGTTGGTGGCCGGATAGTAGACATTCCATCGTTCCAGGTAAAACCGCAGCACTTAATTAAGATCAAAGACAAGTCGAAGAACCTGGACCTGATTCACTCCTCGTTGAAAGAGGTTGGGCGTGGCGACGAACTGCCGTGGCTCCGCCTTAATAAGGCCGCCCTGGAAGGTGAGCTCCTGGAAATCCCCAAGCGCTCCGATATCCCGGTGACCGCCAACGAGCAGTTGATTGTTGAGTTGTATTCCAAGTAGGCTATTATCCCTTTGGGAGGATTTTTTGTTATGAAGTGGAAGCCCATTACAATGCCCAAGGAGGTCGTTAACGACCAGTCTTCGGCTACGGAAAACTATTCCCGCTTTATTATTGAGCCTCTCGAAAGAGGTTATGGCACCACGCTGGGTAATTCCCTGCGCCGGGTCCTGCTTTCCTCCATCCAGGGTGCTGCGGTTGTCGCGTTGAGAATAAAAGGGAGCTTGCACGAGTTTGCTACCATCGAAGGCGTCTATGAAGACGTTACCAATATAGTTCTGAACGTCAAAAACATTCGCGTCCGCATGCACGCCGACGAGATGCGTACCCTGACGCTGAAATCCAACAGCAAGGGTCGTCTGACCGCCGGCATGTTTGAGGGAGACCCCGAGGTGGAACTGCTCAATCCCGACATCCATGTCTGTGAACTGACCAAAGATATGGATTTCGAGATGGAGATCGACGTTGATTCCGGTCGCAGCTACACGGTGGCCGAGCAAAATCGCCGCGAAGACGCCCCGGCCGGGACTGTCTTTATCGATTCGCTCTTCTCGCCGGTAACGCGCGTCTCTTATTCGGTGGAGAACACCCGTGTGGGGCAGAGGACCGACTACGATCGCCTGATCCTCGATGTTAGCACCGACGGTTCGATAACCCCCGAGGATGCATTGAGCTACGCGGCCAAGCTGCTCAAGGACTACCTGCAGCTCTTTATCCATATGGATGAAGAACTGATGGTCGAGGAAGAGCCGGAAGAGGACGAGGATGTCGTCCGGGTGCGCAACCTGCTAAAGACCCGGGTGGACGAGCTGGAACTGTCGGTTCGTTCCTCCAATTGTCTGCGGGCGGCCAATATCCAGACAATCCAGGATCTGGTGACCAAGTCCGAAAGCGAGATGCTCAAGTATCGCAACTTCGGCCGCAAGTCACTCAACGAGATCTCAGCCATTCTGGAGGAGATGAATCTGTCGTTCGGAATGGATATCTCCAAGTACGTTGAAACGCAAAAGCAATAGGATCTTACGAGATAAAAAATGGGACATCGAGACAAGGTAAAGAAACTCGGACGCACGCGGGCGCATCGGGATGCGATGTTGTCGAATATGGCGATGTCGCTGTTTACCCATCGGGTGATCAAAACTACCGACGCCAAAGCCAAAGCGCTCCGACCGCTGGTTGACAGGGTTATCTCTACTGCCAAGCAGGATACCCTGCACGCCAAGCGACAGGTGGCCAGGACGATTAAGAACAAAGAAGTCTTCAAGAAACTCTTCACTGAAATCGTGCCCCAGTTCTCCGAGCGACAGTCCGGCTTCACCCGGGTCATCAAACTCGGTGTCCGGCGTGGTGACGGGGCACCGATATCGGTGGTGGAACTGCTAACTGAAAAGCCCGCCGATGAATCCACGGCCAAAGGCAAGAAGGGCAAGAAGGGCAAGAAGGCTGCCGGCAAAGAGACCAAGGCTCCGGCCAAAAAGAAATCGGCCTGAGCCAAAAGCTGATCGTTCTCGCACCGACTCAAGTTCATGAAAAACCCGCTTATCGAGCGGGTTTTTCTTTGTCCACCAAGAGCTTCAGCAAATCTTAGTGAATAAACAAGCACGTTATCATCCTCTATGTAACGCCTTGTTTTAACTACTTGCTTCCAACCCGGACATATGTTATATAATTACTGTAACTCAACGCCTCAATTAAAGCTTTTAGTTATGGCTCTAACCTTCCAAGCTGTCATTATATCCGAATCTAGGATTAATCTATAACTTTCGAGGAAACGAATGGAGCAGACCGTCGAGAAGAAGGGGTTGTCGAAGGGCTGTATGGTCGGCCTGATCGTTGGGGGAGTACTGCTGGTAATGATTGTCGTTGCCGCAGTTACTTGTTACGTAAAACGGCATGACTTGGCCAAGTTCGGCGCGACGACAGTCCTCGGCAGCGCCAAGGATATGCTGGCCAAGGATCCGGTGCCCAGCCTTGATACAACGGCGTTCAACGCAACTGTCGAAGCCTTTGTAGCGAAGTTGAACGAAGAACCGCTGGATGCCGAGGCGTTTGCGGTGTTTTTCCAGAAAATCCAGAGTGTGTCTGCTGATGAAAAGATCGACTCCATTGAGGCGGCGCTGGTCGTGGAGGCCATGTGGGAGTATTTCCCCGATCTGGAGCAGTACGATCTGTTTGAGACGCCGCTCGATACGACTTTGACGGACGAGACTCCGGACGTCGAGTAGATTTATGCGTTCGGAGAATTATCGCGGGTGAGCGCGGCCGCTTGTCTGCGTATATTTAGGTGACTACGTGAAGTAACCGGGTTGGGTGGAAGTATGCTCGCGGTTATACCTGTTCTGATTGCTTATCTGATTGGAGCCATTCCCTTCGCGCTGATTATCGCGCGGCTGGCCGGAATCGGCGATCTGAGAAAGGTCGGCTCCGGTAATCTGGGGGCCACCAATGTCTGGCGCGCCGCCGGGTTCAAAGCCGCCATCTGGGTTTTCATCGGAGACATCGGCAAGGGCATCATTGCGGTGCTGCTGGCCGGCTACTTCGCCTCCAACTTTGACATCGCCTTCATCTCGCGCGACGTGCTGCTGGTGGTCTGTGCACTGGCGGCGGTGGTTGGGCACATCTTCCCGGTCTATATCGGCGGACGGGGAGGTAAAGGCGTTAACACCACTGTCGGGGCAGTAGGCACTCTGTTGCCGGTGGAGGTGCTGCTGAGTGTCCTGGTGTTCGCCGGGGTATTCGCGCTGTCGCGCTATGTTTCGCTCGGCTCGATAATCGGCGCCATTACTCTTTTTGCGGCGGTGGCCGTGGAGAAGTACCTGTTGAATATTGTAATTGCCGACATCTATTTTTATCTGACAGCGGTTCTGGCGTTGTTAATAGTCGTGACCCACTATCAGAATATCGGCCGCCTTATCGCCGGCACCGAGAATCGTTTTTCCTTCTCAAAATCGGAAAGAGCGAATGCGAATGACTGATCGCGTGACCATACTCGGCGCCGGTTCATGGGGGATGGCGATTGCCCACCTGCTGGATCGAAACGGGCTTCAAGTCCGGCTGTGGGAGTTTGACCCGGCTGCATACCGGAGCCTTGTTACCGACAGATCCCAGCCGGACAAGCTGCGCGATTTCCGCCTGGGCGATTCAATAGAACTGACCGACAAACTCGAGGTTGCGCTTGAAGACGCGCCGCTGGTAGTGCTGGCGACGCCCGCCCAGTATCTGCGTTCGGTGCTGACCAAAATCAAGGGCGGCGATTTCGACGAGGTTGGCTTTGTCAACCTGGCCAAGGGAATTGAGACCGGTTCGCTAAAGCGGATGTCTGAAGTAATCGTCGAGGAACTGGGTGTCTCGCTCAACCAGGTGGCGACCTTATCGGGGCCGTCGCATGCCGAGGAGGTCGTGGCCGACCTGCCGACCGCCGTGGTAGCCGCCGGACATTCGGAAGCTTTTACTTCCCGGTTGCAGCATCTGTTCAGCAATCAATCGTTTCGCGTATACAAAAGCAATGATCTGATCGGCGTCGAGCTGGGCGGCTCGCTGAAAAACATCATCGCCATCGCTGCCGGCATCGTGGCCGGATTGGGCATGGGTGACAACACGCTTGGCGCCCTGATTACGCGCGGCCTGGCCGAGACGACCCGCCTCGGTACGGTCATGGGCGCGCAGCCGCTGACCTTCGCTGGGTTATCGGGAATCGGCGACTTGATCACAACTTGCGCCTCGCGTCACAGCCGTAACCGGTACGTGGGGGAGAAAATCGGTCAGGGTGAAAAGCTGGCCGACATCCTCAAAGCCATGTCGATGGTGGCCGAGGGGGTTCAGACAACCCGCTCCGGCTATGCCCTGGCGCAAATGCACAACGTCGAAACGCCCATCACCTATGATGTCTACCAGGTGCTTTTCAACGACAAGCCGCCACGCGAGGCGGTGATCAACCTTATGGAAAGAGAATTGAAGTCTGAGATATGGTAGTAACGCATGGAGACAGGGGGGAAACTTATGGCTAAAAACAATTCCGGGGAGAAGCTCTACTACTCGATCAGCGAAGTTTCCCGGATGACCGGCCTGGAACCATATGTTCTGCGGTACTGGGAGAAGGAGTTTGATGTTCTCAGCCCCAAGAAGAATCGGGGCGGTAATCGCATCTATACGCTGACCGATATTGAGATTATCAACCGAATCAACCATCTCCGCACCAGAGAGAAACTGACCATTGCCGGTGCCAGGAAAAAGCTGACCATGAAAAAGCCGAGCGAACAGAAGGCGACCATGCAGTCCTCGGCCAAAACCAAAACGCTTATCGGGCAGATTAGAAAAGACATCGAAGACCTGTTAAAAATTTTCTCTTGAAATCTGCCGATTATTACGTACCTTGGGCGTACCAAAAACTGACCAAGTTATGTGTCGGAGCGTAGCGCAGCCTGGTTAGCGCACTCGCCTGGGGTGCGAGAGGTCGGCCGTTCAAATCGGCTCGCTCCGACCATTTTTTGCCTCAAATCGTATCTCGCAACAACTGAATAAAATCACTGCCGCGATTGTATAAAACTTGGCAACAGGATCAATTGCTATTAGGCTGCCATAACGTTATGATCGAGGAGCGAACCGTGACCGATATACCCGCTGTTTCCGTCCTGGTGCTGGTGCCGGCCTACAATGCCGCCCGCCACCTGCCCGAACTTATCGAACGGTTGAAGAAATTCGTCTGCCCGGACAACCTGCTGTTTATCAACGATGGCTCCACCGACAATACGCTCGAGGTGCTGAAAGAGCATCAGGTCAACTACCTTTCATATCAGCAAAACCGGGGGAAGGGCGCGGCCCTTATGTCCGGCTTCAACTACGCCATCGACAAGGGCTACCGCTCGGTACTCACAATCGACGCCGACCTGCAGCATTTGCCGGAGGAGTTGCCGCGCTTTTACGCTCTGGATAACGGGCAGCGGCTGATCATCGGTACCCGCCACATGACGCCCAAGGTCATGCCCTTCGCCCGCTGGCTGACCAACAATCTAACTTCGCTTATCGTATCGGTCTTTTCAACCCAGCGTGTCCGTGACAGCCAGTCCGGTTATCGTCTTATCCCGACCGAACTATTGAAGGCCATCCGCCTGAAAACCGTCGGGTATGATTTCGAGTCGGAGATGCTTTTCAAGGCGGGCGCGATCGGCTGCTCCATCGCCGAGGTGCCGATATCGACCGTCTACGAGGACTCGACCTCGTATATCAATCCGCTGGCTGACACGTTGCGTTTTGTCCGTCAGATCTGGAAACGGATCTGGGCCTGAGCGTCCGAAGACCCCGCAACTAATCCTTGCCGCCTTCGCCTCAATACGCTATATAACTGCATGAGACCAGTTCGATATCCGCTCGATTGGACCACAGCCCGCTCAAAAGGGGATCACGACGTTGCCTAAGAAAAGAAAACGAATTCTGTTGACCAATGACGACGGCTATTTCGCCGACGGCATCCAGGCGCTTCGCAAGGCGTTGGCCAGGAGCCACGATGTTTTTGTGGTCGCCCCGGACCGCGAGCAATCGGCCAGTTCTCATTCGCTTACGCTGAACCGTCCGCTGCGAGTGAAGGAGATCGATAAGCGCTGCTTTACCACCGACGGTACACCGACCGACTGCGTCATGCTGGCGATTCACCTCTTGTTCAAAAAAGTCCGACCGGATATGATTATCTCCGGCATCAATCACGGCCCCAATCTTGGCGACGATGTCACTTATTCCGGGACAGTGGCGGCGGCTATTGAAGGTTCGATTTTGAAGATTCCATCAATCGCCGTATCGGCGGCCGGTTACGAGCCGGGCCGGGCGATGGCGCCCGTGGCCAGGTTTGTGGCTAAACTGGTCTCTTCTTTTGAGAAGTTCGAACTCGACCCGGCGACGTTTCTAAACATCAACCTGCCGGATCACAATGGTCGGGGCTACAAGAAATACGAATTCACCGAGCTCGGTTTCCGGCAGTATAAAGATATCGTGATTCACAAAACCGATCCGAGGGGCATCCCGTACTATTGGATCGGCGGCCGCCCGAAATGGCGGACCACCCGTGGCTCGGATTTTGAGGCAGTCCAGCGTGGGCTAGTATCGATTACGCCGCTGAGGCTATGCTTCACCGACACCGACACTTTACGCCGTCTGAATGATTCGAAACTAAAGCTGTGAGGGAATGGAGATAAACCGGGCAAGTAGGTCTCGAGACCGTCAATAAACAGTTGACAATCATCCAAAATGGTTTATCATTAGAGACTTCCGAGACTTAATCGGGGCGTGGCGCAGGTTGGTAGCGCGCTTGGTTCGGGACTAAGAGGTCGCTGGTTCGAATCCAGTCGCCCCGATTTTTTATCTTACATAACCCTATCAAGAACATTGGTTTTTTTTGAACCTGCAACGTGAAGCTAGCGAACGCACGAAAGGACCGATTAATGTCATCCGAGAGGAAACCCGTAATTGCTGTCGTGGGGGCTGGTAAGTGTTCTAAAAAGCTGCGAGATATGGCCTCCGAGGCGGGGCGTCGCATCGCTGAAAACGGGGGGCTGCTCGTTTGCGGCGGGCTGGGCGGAATCATGGAGGGGGCTGCGAAGGGAGCGCACGAGGCCGGCGGGACGACCATCGGCATCATTCCATCGGAGAATCGCGAGGAAGCCAACGAGTATATCGATATTGTTATTCCGACCGGATTCGGGGAGGCCCGGAATATCATGGTGGTCAGGACAGCCGACGCAGTCATCGCTTTTCCCGGCAAATATGGCACCCTGTCCGAAATGGCCTTTGCCTTGTGTGCCAAAAAGCCGGTGATTGCGATCAATGCTTGGAAACTCGGTGACGAAATCCATCAGGTTGATACTCCCGAGGAGGCGGTTGCGTTGGCCTTCAAACTGGCCGAAGAGGCGGCCGGAGACTAAAAGTGTCGTCAGTTGGGGCTGAAATAAAAGTGCTCGGAATGGTCCAGGGTGTGGGCTATCGCTATTTTTGCTTTCGTCAGGCGACCGAGCTTGAACTGGTCGGATGGGTAAGAAACAACCCGGACGGCACCGTCTCGGCATATGTCGAAGGGGACCGCGGCGCGATCGAGGTTTTCATCAAGGAGCTGAAGATCGGGCCGCGCTCAGCGTCGGTGACCGATATCAGTGTCCAGTGGCGTGAGTTTACGGGCGAACATAAGTCGTTCAATTTCAATTTTTAGCAGGGCGTTTATTTCAATGGAAGAGTTGAAGCAGTTTATCAGGGAAGTGCCTGATTTTCCGAAACCGGGCATCAATTTCTACGACATCACCACTCTATGGCAGGACCCGACCGGGTTCAAGATGGCACTGGATAGGATGGAAGAATACGTTCGTTCGAAAAACGCCGTCCGGCTGGTCTCGCTCGAAGCGCGCGGCTTTACTTTCGGAGGTGCGCTGGCCGACCGTCTGGGGCTGCCCTTTATCCCCGCCCGCAAACCGGGCAAACTGCCCTATGATACAATCGCCGAAACGTATGATCTCGAGTACGGCACCGACACGATTGAAATCCACGCCGACGCGGTCCTGTCCGGTGACCGGGTTGTTATTGTCGATGACCTGATAGCTACCGGCGGCACGGCCCTGGCGGCGTGCAAGCTGGT
>DAOWIC010000353.1 GCA_030641085.1 Calditrichota bacterium | reverse complement strand
CTTTTCAGGATTCACGTGTGAGGACTTTGATAATTTAGTCCGAGAAAAGAGAATTCGCATCATTTAGTTGAATACCCCGTAGGGACGAACCCGGAGCGAAGCGGAGCGGTTCGGCCGTGCGCGAGGCGATTTCCCGACACGCGATTCGTAGGGACATGATTTATCATGTCCGAGGCAAGCATTTGATAAATCAAATGCCTACGAATGGACAGGGGCATCGATTCACAAGACATCCGAATAAAGCCTGAGGGGCCACCTCCCTACTCACTGTCAAGTCTGAGGTACGGGATGGCGTTGACGATGAACTCGCCGGGACCTTCCTTCTGAAAACGATAATACCCCGCGGCGGCAATCATGGCGGCGTTGTCGGTACATAGTTCCAGCGACGGATAGAAAACGCGCAGATTATAGCGCCCGATCCGTTCCTCAAACATCGAGCGCAACCGGCTGTTGGCGGCGACACCGCCTGAGATCGTGATATCGCGCAGGCGTCTCTCGCGGGCGGCACGGATCGATTTTTCCACCAGCACTTCGACCACCGCTTCCTGAAATGATGCCGCGATGTCGGCCTTCTGCGTTTCGAGCTCATCCTCGGTCAGCTTTTCCAGATACAGCGCCACGGCGGTCTTGAGACCGGAGAACGAAAACTGGAAATCGCCGGAGCTTTTCATCGGACGCGGGAAACGGACATGTTTGCGGTTGCCGGTCTGCGCCAGTTTGTCAAGGCGCGCTCCCCCCGGATACCCCAGCCCCATCAGTTTAGCGACTTTGTCAAACGCTTCCCCGGCGGCATCGTCGCGAGTCTGTCCGAGCAGGTGATACTTGCCGAACTCCTCCACCTCGACCAGCATCGTGTGCCCGCCGGAGACGATCAGGGTCAGGTGGCGCGGATCGAGATCGGGCGTTTCCAGAATGTTCGCCGCCAGATGGCCCTCGATATGATTGACCGGGACAAACGGTTTCGAGGCGGCCCAGGCCAGCCCCTTGGCGAAAGTCAGGCCGACCAGCAACGGACCGACCAGTCCGGGGCCCATCGTGGCGGCCACCAGATCGATCTGGTCGAGCGTAACCCCGGCCTCTTTCAGCGCCTGGCGATAGATCGGGACAATCGTCTTGAGATGCACGCGACTGGCGACCTCGGGCACAACCCCGCCGAAAGCGCTGTGTTCCACTTGCGAAAGGATGACGTTGGAGAGCGTCTCCAATCCGTCACGGACAACCGCGACCGAGGTTTCGTCGCACGATGTTTCTATTCCGAGAGTGAGCATATCAGTTAGTTCGAAGCAGGACCGAGTCCGCGGAGACTTTCTTGACTCTGAAACGTGAGGGGCAGTCGATCTTAACCGGCGAATATCCGCCGCCGTTGATTTGGGTGTAATCGGCCGAGGCGATCAGGGCGTTGCGATTGAGCAGATCTATCTCGGTCGGCGAACCGGTCAGTTCAATCCGAATCGACGCCGGTTGCGGTACAACGTTCTGGTTCGGGGGTGCGTTGTAAACGACAATCGGGATATTTTCAAAGATGCGCGTTTTGACCGGCACAACATCGATAGTCACTCGCACCGAATCCGGTTCGAGCCTGATGCCGTACCCCTCGGGCGTGGCCAGTGGCAGGGTAAGGCTGATGCTGTTGCGCAGACCGCTCAGTTCCTTGTGGGCGGTAAATACCGCCGGGTGGTTGCCGACGATCGAGCGCGGCCCTATCAGTGTTACCTGGGCCGGTTCCGGTTTAGAAATGCTCCCAACGGCGAAGCCACTGGCCGGTTCGGTGATGATGTCCGGCCGGACATCGACCTGGACCTCGGAAAGAACATCAACCTGGAGCGTGATTGAACCGGGCGCGATGATGTCCTCTAAGGAGATGCCGCTCGCTTCGTACGCCAGCAGGACATTCGATGCGGACAACTCAACGCTGTGCCGTCCAATCCGAAGCTGGGAGGCGATGATGCGCACCCCGCGTTCGCGCCATTTCTTGCGCAGAATCTGTTTACCGGTTCCGGAAACGACTACCATGACCGTATCGGGGGGAGACTGGGCCAGGGTGAGATCCTCCTTGACCACAATCTCGCTGATCGGCAAAAGCACCTGGTAGTTGTAGATCTTCTCGGTGGCAACATGGAACCAGAGCATAAAGCCCAGCACCAGGGCCATCAGTTTCAGCCAGAAATGTTCGAATATCTTAATCATATTTACCGCTTGAACCGGAGACTGCCCCGGCTAAGTTGATAATCGTCAGTATGGTAACAAAAGTCAACCCGCCAATCAACTCAATAATCGCGGTCAGTCGACTCGGTCGGGGTTATTCCAGAGAAAACGGGTCAGGCCGCGATCGGTGCCGACCCAGATGAAGTCACCGTCGACCGAAAGGCTGAGCACCAAATCCGACGGCAGGCCGTCCTCGGTGGTGAATTCCCGGTCGTGCGGTCGGTTTTCGTCGAGCCAGTATATCCGCATGCCCCGATCGGAACTGATCGCCGCGATCCGGTCGTTGACCGCCAGCGCGCGCCGCCCGTAGCCGGACATGATGAGCGAAAAGGGCGTGGTCTCGCCGGTGGTCAGGTCGATCCGCACCGCGCCAAAATCGGAGGCGATCCAGAGTTGATCCTCCCAGCGTGCGATACTGTAAGCGCGGCTGAAGACGATCGAATGCGGGTCCTGGAATTTCTGAAGCGCCCCGTTGTCCAGTCGCAACTGAAACGCCCCGGCCGCCGAAGCGATCCAGAGCGTCGAGTCCGTGGCTTCGAAATCGTAGATGTCGGTGTTGAAAAACTGTCCCGGCCAGACAAAACGCACTGTGTCGCTGGCGCCGGATAGAAGGCTGACACCGTTGGCGGTCCCGATATAAACCGAGTCGCCCACCGCCTGAGCGCAATAGACAATGTTATCGCCTAACCCGCCCCGCGCGGTGAGAGTGCGGTTAACTGTCAGACGCTCCGGATCAAGAAACACAAGGCCGCCGGAGGTGCCGACCAGAATCTCCCGCGCGCTGCTGTTGATACTGTAGATATCTTCCGAGGGAAACTCGAACCCGATACCGGACTCGACATATGAAAAGCTGTTTTCGTCCGGGTCAAAAATCGTTATGCCGGTTCGGTAGCTCCCCACTGTTTTGCCGCTCACCCAGAGGATGCCGTCGAGGTTATAAATCGTGCCGACCCGGTTCTGCATCAGGCCGTAGGGGAGAAGCTCGATAATCATCGACGAACTGCCTGCCAACGCCGCGCCGTAGCCCCAGGTGCCGATCCAGAGGTTGCCGGTACGATCATCGAGGATATCGTTGAAATAGAAATTGCGCCCCTGTGGATCCATCAGGTAACCGGAACTGGAGAAATTGAACTGCGGCGGCGCATACATGATGTCGGGCGTAGTGATATGAATACTCTGGTTGTTCAAAGCGGGGATCTCATTTATCGGATACCAGCGATCAAAAAGCAGATCGTACTCGAGCAGGTCGTTCGATGTCGCCGCGTACAGTTTCTGGTCGAAGTGATCGACCCATACCCGGTGGATATCGCGGTTGTCGATTCCGGCCGCCCCGGTGAGCGGATCCTCCCAGCGAAACCCCATCTTGTCGTAGCGGATGACGCCGTCGGTGGTGGCAAAATAAACATGACTCATGGAACTGGCGATATAGGCGATGCGGCTAAAATCGGAGTAGGTTACCGCCTGCCCTTTCAGGGGGGCGGCCTGTGGAGCGCCTGCGAGAATAACAAACGCCACCAGAATCGCTATGTAGCCTGCCAGCCGTTTCATTTTGACTTTTCCGACAGACAGTCTAAAACCGAGGCGGTCAGCAGAGCGGTGCCGTAGTGGAGCGCCGCTTCATCGGCGATAAACTGCGGTGAGTGCCAGGGTTTGTCCGCCTTGATCTTTTTGTTCTTTATCCCGAGCCGGAACATGGCGCCTTTGGTTTTTTTGAGATACCAGGCAAAGTCCTCGCCGCCCAAAACCAGTTCGGTGGTGGCGATCCTACCCCTGCCGAACAGCCGCGCATAATTCGCCGCCAGAATTTCATTCGCCTGCGAGTGATTATCCATCGGCGGATAGCCAGCCAGGATGTTCATCTCCAGTCGTGCCCCGCGTGCGCGGCATACGCCGGCG
>DAOWIC010000050.1 GCA_030641085.1 Calditrichota bacterium | reverse complement strand
TGATCAAGCTGGTCGCCACCTTCGATTTCCCCGATTTCGAGCGTGACTACGAGTTTGTCGCCCTGCGTCATCCGGATGAATACCCGTTCAATGAAGGCCGATTGGTCTCGAACAAAGGTATCGATATCGCGATCGACGAGTACGAGGATAATTTTGAGGAGCAGCATGTCGAGCATACGACGGCGCTGCATTCGATCATCAAGGAGCGCGGTGCGTATTACACCGGCCCACTGGCCCGATATAGCCTCAATTTCGATAAGCTCTCGCCCGATGTTCAGCAGGCCGCCCGCGACGTTGGTCTGGCCGAAACCTGTCGCAATCCGTTCAAGAGTATCATAGTCCGCGCCGTGGAGACGCTCCACGCCGTGGAGGAGGCGCTCCGGATTATCGAGCAGTATGAAGAACCCGATAAGCCGTGCGTGGACATCACACCGAAGGCGAGCCGGGGATACGGTATCTCTGAAGCCCCCCGCGGTTTCCTTTACCACCGGTATACGCTCGATGAGAAGGGTGTTATCCAAAACGCCAAAATCGTGCCTCCCACCTCGCAGAACCAGAAGACTATCGAGGAGGATCTGTGGCAATTCGTGCCGGATCATATTGATCTGCCGCACAATGAACTAACATGGAAATGCGAACAGGCGATCAGAAACTATGATCCGTGTATCTCCTGCTCGGTGCATTTTCTCAAGCTCAAGCTTGACCGAAAGTAGCGAATGACATCACCTCGAAGCAAACATTTGGTGATTGGGGTCGGCAACGAGTTCCGCAGCGACGATGCTGTCGGACTCGTTGTTGCGCGCTCTTTGTCGAAACTCAATCCCGATAACTGCGACATCCTCGAATCGTCCGGCGAGGGCGCCGGGTTGATACATCTGTGGGAAGGATACGACGATGTGATCCTGATCGATGCTGTAAAGTCGGGTCGGAAGGTCGGTGCGCTTCATACCGTGGATGTCTCGGATGAGGAGATCCCGGCCGAGCAAATGCATTTTTCCAGCCACAGCTTCGGTGTCGCCGAGGCGATAGAGGTGGCCCGCGCCCTAGGTTGCCTGCCCGCCCGACTCACTATCTACGGTGTCGAGGTCGGTTCAATCGAGCCGGGAGTTGATCTGACGACAGACGTCCGGGGAGCAGCCGGTGAACTGGTTCACCGGATAATGGCCGCGATAGATTCCCATTCTCGAAAAGATATCCATAACTAAGGTGTCTGGTTGATAAAAGGCCGAAGTGACGTTTGAGTCGCTCCGGCCTTTTTTTGTTTATGCGGCGAATCGTCAGAAACTGAACATGGTGTTCAGATACAGATAAGTCTCGTCATCGACAGCGGCCGATTCATAACTGATGTTGCGCAGGTTTACCGAGGCTCGGAATCCTTTCGCGGGGAAACATTCCAGTCCGCCTATCAACATAGTATCGCCGTCATCGTCGGTATCGGTGTCCGGATCGTTGATATCCATGCGCCCAAACAGGTTCAGCGTACGCAGAGGTGAGTCCGGTCCGGCGAAGTCCTCCAGATAAACAGTCCCAAAGAACGAGAAGACCGTGCGACTGAGATCCTCCATGCCGGCGCCCCGACCATGCTCGTTGAAGCTCAGGTCAAAGCCGGCGTCAATGGTCCGGCGGTAGGCTAACAAGCCGCTGACCGAGAAAGTGTTGCTTTTGAAATCGGCCGCATCGACTGTGGCCGGTATCTCTTCGTTCTGATAACCCATATGATACCGCGCGAAGAACTGTGTTCCCTTGAAGTCATCACTCTCTTCAGCCGGTTTTACCATGACCAGGCCACTGAAATCCTTCTGCTTGTTTAACTCCTCTACCTCCGAGTACGAAGTGCCGTTCCACACGTGGAACGCTGCTGTCACCGGCGCACCTTGATCTGCAAAGTCGAAGAAAGCGCCAACGCCCAGATCGGACGAAGTCCTGAACCCGGCCAGATCGGTGGCGACCCGACTCACATATCGCCTGCCCCAGGTCTTCTGGACATAGGCAATGTACAAGGTCGGCTGAAGCCCGAAACGCACTGTGAGGAAATCGGACACGAATTTCGGTTTCCAGTCGATATAACCGTACTTGAGGATGACCGAGCAACCGTCGAAATTGTCTGTCTCTCGAAGATCGGCCGTTATCCGTACCGAAGTGTACTCCGAGAGCTTTGAACGAACCGTGACGTAAGCGCGCGAAAGAGCGAACTCGTTGGCATCGTCGGCTCCATCCGACAGATCCCAGGTCCAATGCGCATACAATGTTCCCTGAACGGTTGTCTCATCTGCGGCGGACGCCCAAGACGCGGCCAAAATTATGCCGACAGCCAGCAGCACCAAATGCTTTTTCATTACCTGTCCTTTCAGACGATAGCGGTTGTTTTGTCCCCCATGTTTCGCCCGATAACACTCCTGTCGTATCGGATGAAAACAGCTTGCTTAATTCGAGATGCAAATCCGCTTGGTAGGTAACGAATAAAGGCGCGGGATTCAACAAAAAGAATGGGTAACGACCAGACAGCAGGCCCTGATCCGGTTCAAAAAAAGGCGTCATGGTGGACAGATGTCAGCGTGTGTCGCAACCGATACCCAGGGCGCCCACCAACTCGCCGCAAGGACTCTCTTCGGCCGAACTGGGCGAACCGCTGCGGAGATGATAGTCGGCGTTGTCGCGGTCACAGAAGATTGGGTCGGCCGAGAAATTGTTTTCCAGAGTGAGTTGATCGCTGAGGAAATCGATCCAGTCGCCGGCCGCGTTGTCGAACAGGTTGCTGCAGATAAAGACCGGTTCACTGGTCGACCCAGCCCGGCACACAGCTTCGCTCTGCCGTGAAAAGGCGATAATACAATTTTCGAAGGTCGGCGACGATGTCACGACATATATCCCGCCGCCGGTCGGAGCGCTGTTATTGACAAAAGTACAGCTATTGAAACAGGGTGATGAACCCTTACACCTCACCGCGCCGCCGCTGACCGATGCAATATTATCGCTGAAAATGCAGTTTCGTATCGTGGGCGAAGTCGATGTAAAGAACATCCCGGTGCCGTGTGCAGTGTAACCGCCGGTTATGGTGAAGCCGTCGATGATTACATCGGAAACCTGTGGCCCAATCAGGTTGAAGCCGAAGTGCGGCTCGGCTTCGGTACCATCCAGTCGCAAAACCGTCGCCGCCGGACCATCCTCCGACATAACCACGATTGTCTTGTCTCGAATTTGAATGTCGCGGAACCCCTGCCCGCTGTGAGTACCCGCCGCAACCAAAACCGTGTCGCCCTCCTCTGCGGCGTCGATACCGGCCTGCAGAGTGGAGTAATCCTCCGGCACGAAAACCACCGCTCGATCCACAGGCGGCGCCGGTGGTAATTCGCCGGTTACTTCATCCTCGCAACCAACTGCAATCAGCGCGGCTGTTATGAGCACGACTACCATTTTTATTTTGAGCATTCAGCACCTCTGATCCGCCAAACGCATGGTGTCCGCAGCAGCCTCTCTGAAAATGGTCAACCTTGCAGGATCGACCTCTGCTGTCCCTCACAATATATGACGTATTTTTCGGCCGTTTCGCTGCCCGAATTTGCAGATTTCTCGCTCAATTCGGCTCAACCTTCGATCGTATTGAGCTTGACGCTCCCCGCACCGGGGTGATATATTTCCATTCAACCACTTTTCCAAGAGAGAATTATGGATCTCACCGCTGTATTTCTCGACGCCGGCGGCGTCATTATAGACGAAACTGACCACGAGCGGATTCGAGCGGAAATCACGGTCGAACTGCTGCGATCAGTCGTGGCGGATTATAAAATGGCCAACTACTGGTCCGATGTCGAGGATGCTGTCAGGGCCTATTGTCCGGAGGTCTACCAGTATGTCTTCTTCAAATATCTCAAACACGATGCCTCGCTTTTTCAAAAGCTATACAGCAATCACCAGGCATTGTGGCAGGAACGCCGGTCGCCACCGGCGTTGAACGAAGCCATCGCGGATGAAATCAGGCAGCTCAGCCATAATTTCAGGATCGGTATCGCCGGGCAGTATGGCGTCGAGATTCTCGCCCTGTTGGAAAAGCATCGTCTGCTCGACTGTTTCGCCTGGCGCGTCACGCAGGATGATTTTACCATCACCAAACCGGACCCGCGCTATCTGGATCGGATTCTTGCCGCTTGCGGGGTTTCACCCGGGGAGGCGGTCATGGTTGGTGATCGGATCGACAAAGATGTTGTCCCTGCCCGGCAGGTGGGCATGAAAACCGTTTTGATCCGGCGAGGAATTCACAAGAACCAGAAACCCAGAATACCCTCAGATCGGCCGGATGTTGAGCTGACTCAGATCGCCGGACTGGCCGCGGCTGTCGCAACCCTGCAGTAAAGGAGTAATACCGATGTCGGATACACATGAATGGAAGAGCTTTTTCAACGACCATGCCCCGCTATACATGAGCAATGTCTTTGTAAAGGCCACGCTGGCTGAAGTTGATTTTATCATTGATCTGCTCCAGCTCAAACCGGGCGTTGCCATTTTGGACGTAGGCTGCGGTACCGGTCGGCATTCGATAGAACTGGCTCGCCGCGGTTATAAAATGACCGGTCTCGACCTCTCCCCCGGCATGCTGGCCGAGGCGAAAAAGGCCGCCACCGAGGCAGGAGTGCAGGTCGAGTGGATCGAGGCCGACGCCACCCGATTCGAGATGGAGCGGAAATACGACGTTGCCCTGTGCCTCTGCGAGGGGTCATTCGGATTGCTGAATATCAGCGACGATCCCGCCAAACATGAGCTGAGTATTCTGCGCAGTATCAACCGGGCTCTCAAGCCGCGAGGCCGTTTCATTCTTACCGCCCTGAACGCCCTGAAGATGATTCGGCAATTCTCGAAAGAAGATATCGCCCGCGGCCTGTTCGATCCGCTGGAAATCATCGAAACTCATGCCATGGAGCTTGAATCGGGCGGGGAAATAATGGTTCGAGAGCGCGGTTTTACTGCGGCCCAATTACGTCTCATGCTTGAAATGACCGGCTTCTCGGTTGAGCACACCTGGGGCGGTACCGCCGGAAACTGGGGCCGCCGACAACTCGATCCGGACGAATTTGAATTGATGGTCGTTGGTCGTAAGAGCGGCCAACCCAGTTGATTATCTCCTAATCGCTTATCTCTCCGGCCATTAATCCAATCCCCGGGATGCATGAGATACCCGCGGACAACCGCCGGCAAACTCCGTTCCCCGGCCATTAAGTCTTGACAATGAGTTGACTTACGGGTATCTTATAATATTAAACAGATCAATCATAATTAATACCTGCAAAGACTGCCAGCCAACGAGACTGCATGCGCAGAAAGGGAACCGGTATACTACATTCCGGCCCTGATATCACTGGAGGAGGACTGTCTAATGCGCAAAACGCTAACGCGAATGCTGGTGGCTCCGGTACTACTTCTTGCGTGTCTGCTTCTGCCGCCGTTAACCCATGCTGACATCACGATTGACTACGTTGAGGGGCAGAGTTGCCCCGGCGCCCTCAGAATGGATCAAACCGTCAATTTCTATTTCCGTCTCACTAACCCCACCGGATACGATGTGGGAGGCTTCACGCACGGTTTTCGAGTTTACTCCCCCAATGGGGCCACGTGGCGACCGGCGACCGCTGACACCCTTGAACTCGATTGGCACAGCATGTTCTCCTATGCCGTGGGGGTCTATGGTTATAGTATCACCGGCAGTGGCGCCGATACGCTCGGCGTGTATGCTGTCGATTATTCCGGCCATGGCATTGAACCAGGCTTCAACGAACTGGTCTGGTATATCAGCACCGAGGTGTACGCTGCCGACGAAGGCAAGACATTATGTATCGACTCCTCATACTACCGGCCGATGGGATATTGGATGTGGGACCTTCAGCCCGGCGGTACCGAATACGAACCGGACTGGGGCGGACCGTACTGCTATTCCATTGGCGGTACCGACGATTATGTCTGCGGCGATGTTAACAACGATGACATCGTCGATATGATGGACGTGATCTATCTGGTCAGCTATGTCTTCCAAAGCGGATCGGCGCCGCCCATCCCGGACGCCGCCGACATGGATGGCTACACCGGCCTGAATATATCCGATGTCCGGTTTCTGGTGGCCTGGTTATTCACGGGCGGTCCCCCCCCCTGCTCCGACGCGCCCAAGAGCGCGCATGTAATCGGTGGCAGCATCGAACTGGATCATGTCGACGGCCTGTACCGATCGACCGAGCAGATCCGGGCCGGAACCACGGTCGATTTGTGGATCCGTGTCACCAACGACATGACCGACAAGGCGACATCGGTAACAGGTCTAACAAACGGTTTTCGGATCTATTCACCCGACGGCGCCGAATGGACAGTAGCTGCCGATATTACCGGCGCGTTGGATGAGACTCAGTTCGATGGCGGCTTTTTTATCGATGATGACGCTGTGAGTGGATCCGGCGCCGATACGATTGGATTCGGTGGGTACTCTCAATACGCCGGCGGTATGCCGCCCGGTTTCAGCGAGGTAGCCTATAAAATCAGCATCGGCCCGATCGACCCGATCTATGATGGCAAGACTATCTGCATTGACTCGGCTTGGTATCCCCCGGTTGATGTCTGGATGTGGGCGACCGGTTCGAACCCGGCGATACCCATCTGGAGCGGGCCTCACTGCTTTGCAGTGGTCGCGATAAACGATTTTGACGCGAGTTTCTCGGCCAGCGTCACCTCGGGCGCGGCGCCTCTGACAGTCGACTTTGCGCCTGACAATCCGGGCAGTTCCAATAGCTGGAACTGGGATTTCGGCGACGAGACAACCGGCAGCGGTCCTGGTCCGTCACACACATATACATCCGCGGGAATATATGATGTCGAGCTGGTTATCAGTGATGGCGTCGGATCCGACGAACTGACCAAGATGGGCTGTATTCTTGTGAGCGAGACTGAGTACGCCGATATCGCCGCCGATGTAGCGATCAATCCATTCGGCTTCTACCCGGACGCCGACCTGTTTT
>DAOWIC010000334.1 GCA_030641085.1 Calditrichota bacterium | reverse complement strand
CATGGCGGTGAGCAGTTGCACGTCGATCATGGCGGCGACCTGACGGCTCACGCGAGGCTTCACTATTTCGATGTCCGACGCATCCGCGCATCCCATGGGGACCGACTCGACTGCCTCCGACCGCCCGGCCTTGAGCCCCTCGACAGCCCGCAGCGCAATCAGCACCTCGGCGGGCACGAGTTCGTGTGATACTCCCCACCGAAAGATGCGGGTTGCCCGTCCGATGAGGGAGTTGATGCCGGTGCGGGATATTCAGGCCGGTCTGTCGGTTCGCAACCTGACCTCGCTGTACCGCTGGAACAGCGAGAAGTACCTGTATAAGTACACCAGTAGCGGGGTCGGCACCGAACAGAAAGATGAAATCCCGCTCGAGGTCGCCCTGGGCGGCTCGGCCCGCTTTTTCGACCGAAAATTGCTCCTGGCCAGTGACTTGGTCACAAATGAAAAACAGGGCCTTGCTTATCATGGCGGTGCGGAGTATCTTCTGCGCCGAGAGTTTGCCCTGAGGGCTGGTATCTCTGACGGGCGCTTGACCGCCGGTACAGGATACCTGTTCAAGTTCACCGGCAAGACGCTGGCGATTGATTATGCTTTTTCGACGGACAAGGTGGACGAAGGATCAGAGCATATTTTTTCCTTCGACCTGTTGTTCTAACTGGGAGTGACGATGACTGTAAAACGGCTGCAAATAGTCTTTTTTCTCTTGCTTACTCTGGCTGTTTCCGGCACCGGTTCGGCCGCCGACGGTCTGGCGATGATGTCGGTCGAGCACGGCGCCCGGCCGTCCGGTATGGGGGCGGCGTTTGTATCGGTTACCGGCGATCCCAATGCGACTCAGTATAATCCGGCCAACGCCGCCGGTATCACCAAATTCACGGCGTCCTTCGGCCACATCTCCTACTGGGAGAATATCCGTTTGGAGTCCGGTTACTTCGCCGCGCCGCTCAGTGGCCGGACCTTTTTGCACGGCGGTATCCGGTTTGCGGCCGTTGATGAACTGGAACAACGTCTGGCGCCCACACTGGAACCGGATGAGTTGTTCGACGCCCATGATATTTCGTTCAAATCCGGGTTGACCTATATGATTAGTGACCGGATCGCCGCCGGGCTGGCGATGGGCTGGTATATCGAGAAGATCGAGGCATGGCGCGGCTCGGCGTTCAATATCGATCTGGGGCTGAACGCAAAAGCGTCGGAGAATGTCAATGTCGGACTGGCCATGACCAGTATCGGATCGGATTTCAGTCTTTCGAAGTCGGGCAATGAAGGCTCGCGCGACATCTCGCTGCCGACAAAATACGCTGCGGGCGCCTCCTGGCGATACCAGCGCTATCTAGGCGCCTTTGACCTCGTTTACACCGACGACGAACTTCATGCGCATCTGGGTGCCGAAGCAGGAGTGCACGAGATGTTTCAGGTGCGGGCCGGTTACATGGCCAATTATGATTCGAAGGATTTTACCGCAGGGGCGTCATTCACGCGGCGCAACCTGACCGTGGATTATGCCTTCGTGCCGTATAAAAATGATTTAGGAACATCACACCTTTTTAGTTTGACCTTTACACTGTAGTCTTAGGGAGACGTATTAAATGGCTAAGTACAAGATTGCCTGGCTGCCCGGTGACGGCGTTGGTAACGACGTTATGGAGGCCGCGAAAATCGTGCTGGACAAGATTGAACTCGACGCGGAATACATTCACGGCGATATCGGCTGGGAATTCTGGAAAGCGGAAGCTAACCCGCTGCCCGATCGAACCGTGGAGTTGCTGAAGAACGTTGATTGCGCTCTGTTTGGGGCGATAACCTCGATGCCGAAAGAAGAGGCGGAGAAGGAGCTCAACCCCGAACTGCAAGGTAAGGGGCATATTTACTCCTCGCCGATCGTACGGCTGCGGCAGGAATTTAACCTGCGTACCAATCTGCGCCCGTGCAAGGCTTACCCGGGCAACGCGCTGAACTACCGCGACAATATCGATATTGTGGTCTTCCGTGAAAACACCGAGGACCTGTATGTCGGTATCGAGTTTCACCCGCTTCCGGATGAGGTCCGTCAGGCGCTCAAGAACAACAACAAGAAGATGGCTCGTTTCGACTCGGTCCCGGGCGAGGATATCGCTGTCTCGTTGCGCATCAACACCCGCAACGGCTGCCGTAATATCGTCACCGACGCCTTCGAATTCGCCAAAAAGACCGGTCGCAAATCGGTCACGGTAGTCGAAAAGCCGAATGTCATTCGCGAGACTTCCGGCCTGATGATTCGTACCGCCCGCGAGGTCGCCAAGAACTATCCCGGCATCGAGCTATGGGAAACCAATATCGACGCCATGTGTATGTGGCTGGTGAAGAATCCCGCCGACTATTCGGTGCTCGCCACCACCAACATGTTCGGCGACATCGTCAGCGATCTCTGCGCTCAGCTTGTCGGCGGGCTCGGTTTCGCCGCGTCCGGCAATATCGGCGACAAGTTGGCGGTCTTCGAACCGACTCACGGTTCGGCTCCCAAGTATGCCGGCATGTACAAAGTCAATCCGATGGCGATGCTTTTGACCACCAAGATGATGCTTGACTGGCTCGGCGAAACCGACAAGGGCGCCGCGGTCGAGAGCGCCATCGCCGCCGTCATCAAAGAGGGTAAGGTGCGCACTTATGACATGGGTGGCACCAACACCACGCTTGAGATGGGGCAGGCGGTAGCGGACAAGCTCTGATCTTAGCAATCAGATAATATTTCCGAATGAGGCGGTACCCTGCGGTACCGCCTTTTTTCTGTGGACAAACGGCGATCGTTTTACTATTAATAGTCCTTATGACAAAATTCATGCAGGCTAATTCGGTGCGCGAGATCGACGCCGCCCGCGACCTTTTTCTGGAGTATGCTGAGTCGCTCGATTTCGACCTCTGTTTTCAGGATTTCGACCGGGAACTGGCTGACTTACCCGGCGAATACGCCCAACCGGAGGGACGGCTGCTCCTGGCCGTTCACCGCGGAGAGGTCGCGGGTTGTGTGGCGTTGCGCAAGGCCAGCGAGGGCGTTTGCGAAATGAAGCGCCTGTGGGTCCGTCCTCAATACCGGGGTTTCCGCATCGGTCGAAATCTGGTCAACCGGATAATCTCCGAGGCAAAGCAGATCGGCTACTGCAAGATGATGCTGGACACGATCTTCAGCATGAAGGATGCGATCGCTCTGTATGAAACACTCGGCTTCAAACGCGCCGAACCGTATTACGAAAATCCGGTTCAGGGTGCCATTTACATGGAACTCAACCTTCAGTGATCGGTAAACAAACCCGCCGCTTCTCCATCACAGCCCCATCGTTCCTTTAACCCCTGATTCGCTCAGCGTTGTGTTATCCGCTGTCGCTGAAAAGATGCTACCAGAACCGATAATGTAAAGTATACCGGATCCATGCCGATATTTCGCATTGGAGGCAGGTACATCTGCAGGTGGGCTAAATACATTACTGGATTAGGGAGTCATAAATGAAGGGTCTGTCCATCAAGACCAAGGTCTTCGCTGTTCTCGCAGTTACCCTCGTGGTGACATTCACTGCTATACTTATCATCAACCATCAGTACCAGGATGACTCGATGTCGGAACTCTACCGCAGCAACGTGGATGCTATCCAGATGGCGGTTACCGAGCACGTGTCGTTTATGATGCTAACGGGGGCAAATGACGAGATCCAACCGGTTGTTGAGCGCCTTACGGCCAACGATGT
>DAOWIC010000046.1 GCA_030641085.1 Calditrichota bacterium | reverse complement strand
GGACAATCGGCGTGCCGAGACAGCCCAGTCCGCCGTACATATTGGAATGACTGTCGGAGGCGACCATCATCGCGCCCGGCCAGACATAACCCTCTTCGCACATAATCTGGTGACCGATACCGCGTCCGGCCGGATAAAAGTCGACGCCGTTGTCACTGGCGAACTGTTCGATCTTTCTATACTTGGCCAGGTTAGTGTCGCTGGTGTCCTGGACATTGTGATCCAGGGCGTAGACCGGCTGGCGCGGGTTGGCAATGGCGCCGGCGCCGATCGAATTGAACTTGGGTATTACCGCGCCGGTGTTGTCGTGCGTCATAACGTGGGCCGGACGGATCGATATATAATCCCCGGAACGGACAACGTGACCATCTTCCAGACCGATCGCGAACTTCTGCGCGATCTTCTCGACCAGTGTCTGTCCAACTTTATTCATGGAATCTATCCTCATCTAACAATCAAAACAGACCGGGTGGGTTACTTGACCAATTCAAAATCAATGAAGTCGGCGTGGTGGAAGATGATGCTTTCCGGCAGACGCTTTTCGCCGGCACCCTCTTTGGAATGCGTCGCGATAACGTGCATTACTTCCGACGGCAGGCCGTGCTTGAATGCCAGTCCGACGCCGCTGAACGGATGACGGATATGCTTGCCGTAATCGGACTTGACCGGCTTGCCGTCGATGATCTCAAACTCCAGCAGCTTGCCGACGTCGGCCAGCAACGCGCCCGCGATGAGGTAGTTGCGGTTGACCGGCGTCTTGTTCTTGCCGTGGATGTCGTTAAGCACGTCATCGCAGGCGATACACATCCGGCAGACAGCGCGCACATGATCGATGAAGGTGATCGTCACGTTGTCGGCCAGGAGCGTAAAGGGAATGTTGCGCAGCAGCTCTTCGCTCCATCCGCGAAAATCAATTGCCTCTTCCCAGCAGGCTACGACTTTTTCTCTCAGATCGGCGTCGCTGATTTCAGTTACCTCCGGAAGCAGTCTTAAGACCAGGTCCGACTTGGAGTTATTGTTGGTCATGAAACATATCCTTTCCCTGGTATTATTGGCGAATAATGTCTCCCATCATAATGCAATAAGACGCGCCTGTCCAGCGCAATCGGCGGCAGGCGAACGACAAAGAGCGCCTGCCGCCGGACGCGGATGTATACGAAATTTGTTGACAGGAGAGATGGAGTGTGTATCTTTTTCTGGTTTGATTATGTGAAAAAGATAACAAATTCAGTCAGTTTTTCCTTGACCGGCCTATAAGATATCGTATGTTAGTGGTTGTTAACTTCTGTGTGGTGAGAGAAAGTGGCAAAAACCGATAGAAAGACTCAGATTCTGACCGAGGCAACCCGGCTGTTCAGCGAGTCGGGTTACGACAAGGTAACCGTAAAGCAGTTGGCCGATGCCTGCGGCATAACCGAGCCGGCTCTTTACCGTCATTATTCCTCGAAAGAAGCGATCTACGACGCAGTCCTCGATTCTATCAGCAAGCGCCTGAACTACGATGAGCTGTTTGAGCAGTTGGGAAAAACCAACGACGTAGAGGTACTGCTTAAGTCGATCGCCAATCACATACTTGACTACTTCAGCGAAAACCAGGACGTTTACCGGCTCCTGTTGTACTCTGCCTTGAGGGGGCATACCAAGTCGAAGCAAGTTTACCAGGCGATCCGGGGCACTTATGTGCGCTTCCTTTATACGCAGCTTGACCGACTTTACGAGATGGGTTCTATCATAAATAAAAACAACGAAATGACCGCCCGGTGCTTTATCGGGATGGTTTTTGATTGCGCGCTGGGTGTGACATTGTGGAAGGGCTTTCAAGGCAAGCAGTTTGATCCGCCCGATGTTATCGCCAACAATGTGCCAATATACGTTAGAGGGTTAACCAGCTAAGAAGAGGCTAACATGTGAATCTCACTCATCCGTGTAGACCCCCTGGCGAAGTTTGTAAGTATTAGCCCACATTCTTGACATGTCTTAATTGCTTGACCAATAAGGCGTTTGTATATACAGCGAGTAGTTAGTAAACGCGAACTAACAGGAGGTAGAATGTTAGGTTTTAACCGGAGGAATTGGAGAGGAATGCTGGCTGCTAACGGCGTTCTGATTCTGGGCCTCATCCTGATTGGGACGGGAATGGTTGGAGCCGCCGTAACAAACGATGTGTGCGCGGATTGCCACGAGGAACTTTGTGAAGAATTTCACAAGACTCCGCATGGGACCTATTTCAGCACCAATTCACAACTGGCCGAAGCGAGTTGTGAGAGCTGTCACGGTTCGGCGCTGGCACACATCGAGAGCGGCGCCCCGGAAGATATCGTCAACCCGGCCCGACAGGATCAATTCGGTGGGGAGGAGCTCTGCCTTTCCTGCCACACCGGGCACCAGTTTGACGACTGGGCCTTTTCGGCGCATAACGCGGCCGACGTGACCTGTTCGGATTGTCACACGGTTCACGCCGTCGATGGCGCGGTGGTCAGCCAATCCACCCCGGATCTTTGCTACAGCTGCCACAGCGATGTACGCGCGGCCGCAAACATGCCGTCGCATCATCCGATCGCCGAGGGCAAGATGGAGTGTCAGGACTGTCACGGTCTGCACGGCGCACCGGCGCGGTTCGTGATGGAGGATACCGGTCGCGAGCTTTGTCTGAGCTGCCATACCGAAAAGGAAGGGCCGTTTGTATATGAGCACGCCCCGGTGGAAGAGGACTGCATGATCTGTCACACGCCGCATGGTTCGGTGGCGAACAATCTGCTGGTTCAGAACCAGCCGTCGCTTTGCCTGAGCTGTCACCCGATGCACTTCCACGCTACCGCGATGAGTGTCGACGGTGATTTCGACACGCCGCAGGCGCCGGAGCGGGCCGGCAGTTCGACGCCCGACTCGTTTGAGCGCGGCATGCTGACCAATTGCAGTCAGTGTCACATTGAAATTCACGGATCCGACCTGCCCTCGCAGGAGATCTCAACCGGCGGTAACGCCCTGACCAGGTAGGTGAAGAAGATGACCAGATTGATAAAGATTTTAAGTCTCGGGCTCGTTCTTCTCCTTGGCGCCGGTCTGGCATTCGCCGGGGATGATAATGGGCTGACCGAGAAGTACACGCTCTGGATTGGCGGTCATTATACCGACTTTAACGACTACGCCAAGAAGGCGGGCGAGTACAATCTCGGCAACGATGAATTCCTTCCGGAATTCAAGCTCAACTATTTTTCCCGCTCCGATCGCGGGATTTTCAGGCTCGACGGACATTACTATGATGACAAGAACATCAACGCCGAGATCAGGACGACTATCAGTGATGTCTTTAAGGGCAAGTTCATGTACCGCTCGCTTATCAAGCAGGCCAGTCAGAACCTGCTGACTGAAATTGAAGCGCGCGAGTACTTCGAATCGACCGGCGTTGCCGGCGGCAAGATGCTTACGCATGAGATCCTTGATCCGGGCGCCGACTACAACACCCATCGCCAGGAGATCCTCGGTCAGGTGTCGCTGCTGCTTTCGCGCAAGAACAATGTGCGCATGATTGCGGCGCATCGCACGATCCTGACGACCGGCAGCGAGCAGAAGATATCATCGAATCACTGCTTTAGTTGCCATCTGACCTCGCAGACCGCTGAGGTTGACAAGCGTAAGCACCAGTTTGAGGCCGGGGTCGACGCCGAAACCGGCAAATTCGATATCGGCTATCGCTTCGGGTATCGCTACTTCGAGCCGGAAGCCACCGACGCGAGCACCTACTATGATCCGGCTAAGCATCCCCTGTCAGGTGGAGCCGCGGCCGAGTTTTCCTCGCGTGTGATCTACCATGACAGCACTATGGCCTTCAGTACCTATCCGACGACTGAGAAGACGTCGCATAAGGTGCGCGTCAAGGGCGATGTGGGCAAAGGCCGGTTCTCCGGTGCGGCCGGTTACAGCCGTGCGGAAAACAAAAACACCAGCCTGACGACCGACGCTTGGAGCGGCTCGCTCAATTACACCGTGCCGCTTAATCCAAAGACGCGCCTCGTAGCCAAGTTCGCGGCGACCCGTCTGAGCGCCGACGATCCGTTTATCGATCTGCCGACCTGGCGTGACGGAGCCACCGACGGCAACGAATACAACTTCGATTACACTCGCTACTCGGCGCTCGATCGCCGGACCGGCAAACTGACCGCCGAACTGATCACGCGCCTGAACAAGAAGATGACGCTGTCCGTGCTGGCCGGTTATGACCGGGTGGAACGGTACGATTATCCGCTGCCGGATGATGGTACCGAAACCAGCAAGCTGATCGGTCAGGCCAAGCTGCGCATTCGCAAGGGTCTCAAATACAGTTCGACGGTGAAGTACCGTTTCGAGAGTATATCCGATCCGTATGTGTCGGCGCGCGGCATGTTCGAGGAGAGCGGCCACGATGTTCTCACGCCGTTGGTACCGACCTCGACCTGGATCTTCTATTTCCAGCGCGAGGACCTGCGTTATCAGGATATTACTACCCAGCCGACTCAGGTTCACCAGTTTGAGTGGCGGTCGAACTATCGTCCGAACAACAAGGTGGTCGTGAACCTCGGCGTGAAAGGCAAATACGACAAGAACGGCGATCTGGATTCGCTCGATGTCGAGCATTTTTCACTTGCGCCGAATCTTAATTTCAACCTGATACCTGACCAGCGCTGGGCGCTGACAGCCGGGTATGCCTACAACTATGACAAGTCGCGACTACCGGTGACGGTTGCGCTCTTCGATGGTTGAGGGGGCCATATTTTCCGCGACGCCGGTGGCGACGCTCGACATTATGGTTCCTTGTATACCATGGCTGACTACGAAAACAAGGTTCACAATATCTATTTCACAGCTAACTTTAATCCGACTCAGATGGTTCGCCTCTTCGGCACCGTGACCTTCAACAAGGCCCAGGGTGCCCTGCAGGAAGTTCTCATGCCCGACCCGGAGGCTCGCCTCGAGGGTGATCTTGAGGATCAGGACTTCGATTTCGAAAATGCCCCGAGCTACTCTGATCTGGATTACAAGTTGCTGAAATTCTCACTGGGAGTTGAGTATAAGTTGACCCCGACGGTCACCCTGACCGCGGATGGTGACTATGCTGACCTCACCGATAACGAAGGATATATATACGGTATCGAATCAGGCAGTTACTTCATGATTCGCACCGGTGTGAAACTTGATTTATAAAGTAACTATTGGGTTTTAATTCTTTCTATGTACAACGCTAAGTCGTACCGCAGCAATGCGGTACGACTTTGTGAAAAAAGGTACTTGCTTCAGGGTCAGAAAGTTATATATTCTCAACAAAATGGATAGAAGTGGGTAACGGACACCGGTTTTCCCTTAACTGGCAGATTCGTTCGGTCCAATAAACGAGAGCTGATTAGATGATTGCCAAGTTGAGAAAACGGACGCTTTTTCGGCACCCGCTGTCTGCGGTTGGTGCGGCGATCTTTCTGTCGGGTGGGGCACTCTTTCTGTTGCTGCTACTGATAGATATTACCAGCGGAGTTGACAATCCGTACCGCGCTCTGGTTACTTTTGTCATAACTCCCTTCATAATAACGATCGGTTTCGGTCTGTTTCTTTTGTCGATATGGATTCAGGTCAGGTCCGCTCGCCGTCGGGGAGAGAAAGTAAGTTTTAATCTGTCCATCGACCCGTCCGACCCGGCCTATGTGCGTAACCTCTGGCTCTTTCTGGGACTGACGGGGGTACTGGTGGTGGCTGTCATTTACAGCGGCACCAAAGCATACGACGCCACCGACTCGGTCGCGTTTTGCGGCCAGACCTGCCACGTGGTCATGGAACCGCAGCATGTCACTTATCACAACTCGGCTCATGCCCGGGTCCCCTGTGTCGAGTGCCACATCGGACCGGGGGCAACGTTCTTTGTCAAGTCCAAGATCGACGGTACGCGGCAGCTTTTTGCCACCGCCTTGAATTCATTCTCCCGTCCAATCGAGACACCGGTACACAACCTTCGCCCGGCCCAGGAAACCTGTGAAGGCTGTCACTGGCCGCAACAGTTTTACGGCGAGAAGATGGTCACCAGAACTTATTACCGCACCGACGAAGACAACAGCCCGTGGACGGTCAAGCTGCTGGTGAAAATCGGAGGGGGCAACCCGCGCACCGGTAAGCTGGAGGGGATCCATTGGCATATGATCGGCTCCAACCGGATCGAGTATGTCGCTGCGGATGCCAAGCGGCAGGAGATTAACTGGGTGCGAATGATCGGTCCCGACGGTGATACGACGGTTTATCAGGACCCGGATGAAGATCCGCCCGATTTCGATGATCCCACAACGGAGATACGTCGCTTCGACTGCATGGATTGCCACAACCGTCCGAGCCATAATTTCCTCGCTCCGGCAACAGGGATGAATCTGGCTCTGTCGACCGGTAAGATCTCCACCGATCTGAAGTATATCCGCGAAGTCGGTCTGGAACTGCTCAACGCCGAATACGAAACCCGCGAAGAGGCCAACGAGGCAATCAGAACCGGACTGGCGGACTATTATCGCGACGAGTACCCCGATCTGTTTGCCGGCAGCAAAGAGAAGATCGACGAGGCCGTGACGGCGATGCTTGATATCTACAATCAGAATTTCTTCCCGGAGATGAATACCGACTACCGCGTTCGAGAGAACAACCTCAGTCATTTTGTCAATGACGGCTGCTTCCGCTGCCACGACGGATACATGGAAAACGAAAAGGGCGAAACTATCCGCAACGACTGCTTTACCTGCCACCTGATCGTCTCGCAGGGTCCATCGGAGAATGTCAATCAGCTTGAATGCAGTGTAGCGGGTCTGGAATTCAAGCACCCCGAAGACATAGATGAAGCCTGGCGCGAAATGAAATGCACCGAATGCCATACACCGGAGTCCGGCTATTAAGTGAACGCTCACTAATAAGCGAGGCGGTGATTAAATAAGAATTGTCGGCGATGTTAATGAGAGGTTGGAATAACAGTGATAATGTATATATTGGTCTTCAAAGCCGGCAACCCGGAACCACTGACAGCGAATACACCACGGCGATAGAGAAGACAGCATTAAAAACGGACGGCCCGTGTTGAGGTCTGTTCAAGCAGGTATGGGGTAGGTATGAGAGCAATGATGACAATTTTGATGATGTTGCTCCTGTTGAGCTCGGCATACGGCGGCGATGAGGAATGCCTGGTATGCCACGGGAAGAAAGCATCAACCAGTCAGGCGGCGTTTGTCGACGTGCAGGTCCTGACCGGCTCTGTTCATGCCGGATTGGAGTGCAACGATTGCCACAATTGCAACCCGACAAAACGTCACGCGGGCGTAGCCGATGTGCTGTGCGGCAAGTGCCATCTGGAAGAAGCCGAAAGCTACAGCCAGTCACCGCATCTCGAAGGACGTCAGGTAAGCCTCGAGGATGTACCCACCTGCGCCTCCTGCCACGGTGGGCACCATATTCTCGAAATCGAGGATCCGAATTCTCCCACGAACCATGTCAATTCCGTAGGCATTTGTATCCGCTGTCACGAGGATATTCACCTGAAAGAGAAATTCGAGGTACTGCCCGATCCTCAGATGATCAGCGCCTACGAGCACTCGGTACATGGCCGAGCGCTGATGATTGACGGCAACCTGGACGCTCCGGCGTGTGTCGATTGTCACGGCAGCCATTCTTTCCGTCCTTCCGACGATCCCGAAAGCCCGCTGTACAAAACCCATATCGCCGCTACCTGTGGCCAGTGCCATGCCGAGATCGCTGCCCATTATGAAGAGTCGGTCCATGGAACCGCGCTGGCCGACGGTATTCTCGAATCGCCCACCTGCACCAACTGTCACGGCGAGCACGATATCCAGCAGCATGGCGATCCGGAATCGAAAGTGTACGCGGTTAATATCCCCAAAACGTGCAGCGATTGCCATACTTCGGAGAAGGTCGTCACCAAGTACGGTTTGAACCCTGACCGCATCGCCACATTTAAGGAGTCTTTCCACGGGGTGGCGATCGAACTGGGCGAAACGAGAGTGGCCAATTGTGCCTCCTGCCACGGGGTGCACGATATCTTTTCGCAGTCCGACCCGCGGTCGATGATTTACGCTGCCAACATTCAAACCACCTGCGGCCAGTGCCATGACGATCTGCCGGAGGATTTCGCCCGCGGCCAGGTACATACTTCGGCTACCGATGTTGAGTCGGGCGGCAAGTTCTACGTGCGTAAGTTCTATATCTGGTTCATTTCGATCATCATCGTTGCCTTTGTTATATATCGTGTTCTTGAATACAAACGCCGGGTGAAGCGAGTGGAGTAACAACCGTGAGTTCGACTGAGATTGACAGATTCAGACTTTTTTTGCTGATCCTCTTTGTGGTGGTCGGAGGGTTGTCGGCGCAGGTTGCGGCACTGGAGAAGTGTACTATCTGCCACGGCAAGAAAGACCATCACAAGGTCGAGGAAACCGGGCGCAAAGTATCATTGTATGTCACCGATGAGGAGATCGGTCAGTCCGTTCACGCCGGACGGAGCTGTACCGATTGCCATGTCGATATCGTGGCTATTCCGCACAAGGATGTCAAGAAGGTCAGTTGCGGCCGCTGCCATTATGTAGGCAACCCGGTCGGTGCTCCCGGCGGCGAGTACTTCGATCAGTATCAGCATTCGGTACATGGGCTGGAAGTAGCTAGGGGCAATCCGGAGGCGCCGGTTTGTCAGGATTGCCACGGCAGCCATCGTATTCTCAAGCACGACTTGCCCGAATCCGGAATGTACAAGCAGAATATTCCCAATACATGCGGCCGGTGCCACATGGATATATATGCCACTTATCGTGAGTCGGTCCACGGCACCGCCCTCGAACAGGGCAACATGGACGCGCCGGTCTGTTCGTCCTGTCACGGCGAACACGATATCGCCCGCCATTCGCAGGCCGATTCGAAGGTAGCGCCGAGACATGTGTCCGAGACCTGCTCGAAATGTCACGGCCCGAAAGGAGTCGTCGCCAAGTACGGCATCAAAACCGACCGGACGACCACGTTTGAGGAGTCGTTTCATGGCGTGGCGCAGATAATGGGAGATCAAATGG
>DAOWIC010000129.1 GCA_030641085.1 Calditrichota bacterium | reverse complement strand
GCAGACGAGGGCGTCTGCCGCCCACAAAAGCGTAGGCATTTGATTTATCAAATGCTTCCCCCGGCCTTGATAAATCAAGGCCCTACAAACAGAATGTCGAAACCGCCCTTCGTGCCTTCCTTCGCATGGCTCAGGACCTTGCAGGGTCTTCGACAGGGGTTTTGGTCTCCACCCCCCCCATTTTTCAATCAGGACTCTTGCTGTTAATGTTGACGACCCGTCACATGGCCAGCATATTAGCCCCATGTTTACAGGGTCTAAAAAACTGCTGGCGGTGGCCGCCTTTACCATTGCCCTGATCGCCCTGGTAAATCTCGCATGGTGGGTCTACTATGACCGGACCGCGCGGATGATGGATCAGCAGTTGGGCCGCCGGTTAACCGCTATCGCCGGGACGGCCGCGGTGTCAATCGAGACTGAGACTGTAACCAATCTGCTGCTGGACGACCTGAACGCGTTTGTGGAAATCACGCAAAAACTCGAGGCGATCCGCCAGGCCGACTCGCTGGCCGAGCTTTTTGTGGTCGATCACAACTACCGTCTCTGGGCCACGACCTCGTTTGACGATGATTCGCTTTATTTCCTGGCCGACCTCAACGGCCGCTATATCGACTCGATCTTTTTCGCCGCCCAGCCGCGCGCCCTGGCCACCGAATCGTACAAACCCGGCGATATCTATCTCAAATCCGGCTTTGCGCCGCTGGTCGACAGTTCCGGGTTTGTGGTGGCGGTGCTCGGGGTCGAGGCTAATGTCGATTATTTCGACGCCCTCACCGACCTGAAAAGCAACCTCTGGTACTCGACCCTGCTGTCGCTGGGGGCGGGGCTGATTATCGGGATCATTTTCCTGCTTTTCCAGCGCCGCGTGAACCGGGCCGAGCAGCACCTCTTCCTCAACGAAACCCACTCCTATCTCGGCCGCATGGTGGCGGTGGTGTCGCAGGAGATCAAGAACCCGTTAATGATAATCCGCGCCTCTGCCGAACGACTGCTCAAGAAATCGCCCGGCGAGGAAAGCCGCTTCATAGTCGAGGAGGTGGACCGTCTCGACGGCATCGTCACCGGCTACCTCGATTTTGCCGGCGCCCGCGGCAACCTGGTCCAGACTGACAATCTCCAGCCGACCGACATGGCGGCGATGGTAACCAATATCCGGCAGCACTTTCAGAGCAAATACCCCGGCCACCAGATAGAATGGCTCGGCGATAACTCGCTGCCAAAACTGACTATCAACACTCGGCCCCGGTCGGTGCGGCAGGTTATTCTGAATCTGCTGATCAACGGCGCTGACGCCTGCCTCGATGCCGGCAAGCCGATTGCGGTCGGCCTGGCTGTGACCGATTCGAGCGAGTCGGTCACGATCGCCGTCATCGATCACGGCCCCGGAATCGCCAGGCGGGAGCTGAAGAAAATCTTCACTCCCTTCTACACGACTAAACAGGCGGGGTCCGGGCTGGGTCTTTATCTAAGCAAAAAGATTATTGCAGATATGGGCGGCACGATGGATATTGAAAGCAAAATAGGGCACTACACCCGTATCGTCCTGAAACTGCCGAAAACACCTAAGGTATAATAACTGATATGGCCAACATTCTTGTTGTTGATGACGAACCGAAAATGACCTCGCTGATTTGCGGCGAGCTTGAAGATAGCGGACACAATGTCACGACCACGGTCAAACCGGCCGAGGCGCTTACCCTGATCGAAAAGCACTCCTTTGACATAGTCATCACCGACCTGTCGATGCCCGAGGTTTCCGGCATGCAGGTGCTTGAAAAGGCGCTCGAAAAAGAGGGCACCGAGGTGATTATGATGACCGCCTACGGTACCGCCGAGACTGCGGTTGAGGCGATGAAAAAGGGCGCCGCCGATTATCTGCTCAAACCGTTCTCGCTCGACGAGCTGGAAATCCTGGTGAAAAAGCTGGTGGATAAGCAGAAGCTTACCTCGCTTTCCGGCCATTACCAGCAGGTGATCGAGCAGGATACCGAGTATGAATTTATCGGCAGTTCATCCGCCACGCAGCGCGTTAAAGATTTGGTAAGGCAGGTAGCCGGCACCGACGCCAGTGTGTTGCTGACCGGTCGATCCGGGACCGGCAAGGAACTGGCGGCGCGCATGGTGCACCGCCTGTCGGAGCGCAACACCGGTCCGTTCATCGCGGTTAACTGCGCCGCCCTGACCGAAACCCTGCTCGAGTCGGAACTGTTCGGCCACGAGAAGGGCGCTTTTACCGGGGCGATTGCGCGCAAGCGGGGACGGTTCGAATTGGCCGACAGCGGGACTATTTTCCTCGATGAAATCGGCGAAACCTCACCGGGGATGCAGACCAAGCTGTTGCGGGTGCTGGATGAACGTAAACTCGTAAGAGTGGGCGGTGTCGATCTGATCGATATCAATGTCCGGGTGGTGGCCGCCACCAACCGCAATCTCAAACAGGAAATGGAAGAGGGGAATTTCCGCGAGGACCTTTATTTCCGCCTGAATGTGTTCCCGATTTCGATCCCCAACCTGAGCGAACGTCGCGATGATATCCGCCAACTGGCCGAACATTTTCTGGATCGGTTGAACTACTCGCACACCGAACTTCCAGCGGAAGTAGCCAGCCTTCTGGTGCGCTACGACTGGCCCGGAAATATCCGCGAGTTAAAAAATGTAATCGAGCGCGCGGTCATCCTCGCTGGCGGCGAGCCGCTTTCGACCGAGGATTTTTCGCTTGATGTCGACGATCAGCCGCTAATGGACACCTCCGGACATGCCGGGCGGGGCGTTCCCGGGGGCCTGGAGACGGCGGAAAAAGATATGATTGTGCAGGCGCTGGAAAAGACCGGCGGCAATAAAACCGAGGCCGCCAGCCTTCTGAAAATAACGCGCCGAAGGCTTTACAGCCGCATGAAAGTACACAATATTGGGCTATAATGGGCCATTCGGGACAATAACCGTACCGGCAGGTACATAAAAGCCGTTTTGCATTAATCGGCCGACACGCTAAAGAACTGCTATACAGCAGGTTGAGCCAAATGAGCGACCACGGCATAAGATTTGAATGGTATTTCTCCGAACTTAAGCAAGGAGAAGGACTATGAAAAAGTCTTTAACGATATTTTCGATCATTACCACTTTGCTGCTTGCAGTTGTCGCCACCGCCGTGGCTCAGAGCCAGTACGGTCAAATTGACGCCCGAACGGTTGAGGCCGAGCTTGAGCGCACTGACCAGGTGATTCAGCAGGCGAGAGAGATGGTAGCTGCGTCGAAATCACTCAAAGCCCGCTACGCCTGGGACAACGCAGTCACCCTTCAGAAGGCCGCCTGGGTGAGATTCCGCGAAGGCACTCAAACCAGCCTCAGACAGGCCTACACACTAACCCGTCAGGCCAGAGAAAAGGCGAAATACGCGCTGGCCAACGGTATGTTCACCCAGCAGAATGAGGATGTCGTACAGCGGCGACTTGAGAAAGTCGAGCAGGTGCTCCAGCGGGCGCGTGAATTGATCGGCCCGAACGGCAACGCGAATCTGCGCGCAATATATGATTCGGCCGAGGATAATCTCAGGCGAGCCTGGGAATTCTACCGCGAGGGCCAGCAACGACCGGCTCTCAAACTCTGTAACCAGGTCGAAAACACGTTGCGCAAGATTATCAACGCCGCCAACCGCCAGCAGCGCGGCGAGGCCAGCTTCGAGCGACGGGCCGAGGAGGTTCGTGAGACAATCGAGCACGTGCGGCAGCGTATCGCTGAGTGCGATTCCGAGATGGCCGGTAAGTTGCTCGAACAGGCCGAAAACTCGCTGCAGCAGGCCTACCGGTTTGCAGGCGAAAGCCGGCAGGCAGCGGCCGGACAGACGCTGCAAAACGCGCGGCGATTGGCCAATCAGGCGATGAAAGAATGTGGCGGCTACGGGGATCTCTCCGTGCCATATGAAAAATTAGTCAGTGAAGCGGACCGAATTTCTCAATTAGTCACGCCGGATAATGAGCAGGCTCAACACCTCTTACAGCAAGTTTACGAACAACTGGAACTCGCCCAGGGGTTGATTGCCGACGAGGAAGTCGAAGCCGCTCTGGCGGCTCTCAAGGCGGCCCGGTTGTCCCTCAATCAGCTTAAGAGACTGCTCGGGGTCAGCAGACCGTAAACACTAAAGAGATCGACAAGGAAACATGGGATTGTTGCGCGCCCTCGCGATAACATTCTTCCTATTTATAACCGGCGGCTTTCTCAACCTCTCTGAGGCCGCCGGTTTTACTTTTAAAGCCGGAATCGGTTATGACTTTCTGTCGCAGGAGTACTTCCTGGACTCGCTCGACGAGGCCGGCTCCGTCTCGCTCTACCCCGCTTTCGCGCTAAGGACGAATTATCGCGATCATCTCAAGGGGCTTTTCTCGGTGCGTTGGATTCCGTTTGAGGACCGGCGGCTGGAGCTTGGTTCTTCCTACGAGCAGACGCCCGATTTTTTCCGGCTCAAATTTCTAAGCGACCTGCGGACCAAAATCGGGGCCTCCAAATTCAACTTCACCGGCGAGATCGACTGGCGCAACCGGCACGATGATTCGGCCCAGTTCGGCGACAGCTATCTGCGCGGCTACTCACGCTCCAAACTGTCGGTGCCGATAAACCGTAAACTGGCCACAATCTTTCAGATCACCGGCGAATTTATCGACTTCGATTCGGTTACCGCCTTAAGCTGGGATTACTACCGCTTGGGCGGGAAAATCGGCCTCGAATCGAAATTCGGCGATTTCTCCTTCGGCGATATCCGGCTGACAGTCAACACCCGCCAGGTACCTGATTCCAGCAATCTGAATTATCTCAATCTGGGCCTTGAGGGCAGTTATTTCGGCTTTTATCGCCAGGGAGAGATTGATTTCTACACTCGCCTTGAGAATAAGGATTACGACGGTCTGGATCACGAGGACGATTTCCTGCGCTACGAGTTCAGCGGCCGGCACAAGCTGCGTCTGGGGCAGTCTTATTATTTACGCCAGGAAGTGGAGTTTGACTATATCAGTTTCGATCCCGCCGACCCGATCAACCGCGATTATTACCAGCTCGGAGTGACCCTGTTGACCGGACTGGAGGGAATCAGTTACAGCCTCGGGATCGGCCCCGATATCGAACTGCTTGACCAGCAGCAGGACGAGCTGCTCGACGAAGAGGACTATTTCGAAGCCGGGCTGAGAGTAGATTTCGACCTGATGAAAGTCGGCCGGTTTTTTGTCTCGGCTGAATCGGTCACCGGCCACCGCAATCTCAGAAACGGGAGTGAATTACTCACCGATCACTCCTTTGAGCGGCTCTATTTTATCGGCGACCTGACCCTGATGCGGATGCTCCGGCTCAATCTGCTCTTCTCAGCCGAGTGGGAATGGCACGATATTTCCACCAATAACTCGAGCCTCTACCTGCTCTCCACCAACCTCAGCTACACTTTTTAGGACTGCCACGCTCCTGTTTTTGCGGGCAGATCTCGGGCTGTGCCCGATGCCTGCGACATGGACTGCCTCGGTCTATCCTCGACCTCTCCCCTTGTGACATATTTCACAATATTGACATCCCTCGAACAGGGTTAGTGTCAGTCTCGGCGATCAGTCGACGGTACTGCTTTCGGGTGGGTACTCCCGCCAATACACGTTGCCGTTTGTGAACTATTTCACATTAGGGGCAAGCTCAAGCAGCCTGATCGCCACGACCGATGCCCTGCCCCGTCGCCTGGACAACCACCCTTGGGATGGGCTGCTTGTGAATTCGTTCACTATCTACATACCCCCGCCAGCAGTCGCGAGCGCAATTGCCGTGAGCAAGGGTACGAATCCACAGCGGCAGGCCA
Source organism: Calditrichota bacterium (assembly GCA_030641085.1). GTDB lineage: Bacteria > Zixibacteria > MSB-5A5 > GN15 > FEB-12 > DAOWIC01. The sequence goes on along the minus strand of DAOWIC010000129.1, from coordinate 366 downwards.
ACACCCGCCAACCTGCTTCACCTTGTGAATACTTTCACTATCACAATGTTCTCCCTCACTGTCGCCGGTAGCCTCTACCCATAACTTGCTGTCTGCGATGGCTCATGGGTCAACGGAGGTGTCAGACCGATGCGATCCATATTATCGCAGCATAATCACAATTCGCAGGCCTGTTTGACAGCCAGAGGCTTGTGACGCATTTCACAATATATGTATAAGTGGTGGTTGGGGATAATGGTTATAGGGGTCGATGTGGATTGGTTTGGCGGGTGTCGGGCGGGAGTTTGCCTGGCCGGGGGGTTTGTGATTATGTTCACAAGCGGTGAGTTTGGGGCGGTTGTTGGAGATCGTTCGCGAGGCTCTGAG
>DAOWIC010000341.1 GCA_030641085.1 Calditrichota bacterium | reverse complement strand
GACTCGTCCGGTGGTTTGGCGTTGACAATGATATTGTTAATGCCGAGGATGGATATCTGTTCCAGCGCCTCCCGCTTGGCGCCCTCGCCAATGGAGAGCATGGCGATAACCGCGCCCACGCCGAAAATGACGCCCAGCATGGTCAGCGAGGTCCTCAGGCGATGCGCCACGAGCGAATCAAAGGAGACCTGAAAGATTCGTTCGAGGTTCATCGACGACCTTTGCCCTTACGGCCACCGGCCTGACTGCTACCCTGGCGGGACTTGTTCAACTCCGGCTGGGTCGCCTTGTCGCCCGGCAGACCCTGTTCCTTCAGCGTTGGATCAACCAGACAGACTTCCTCGCTGCCTTCGAGACCGGAAACAATCTCGATAGCCAGATCATTCTTGCGGCCGACTTCCACCTCGCGTTCATGTTTGTTATCCAGATAGACAACCGTCCGGCCCTCTTTTTCAAATACCGCCTCAAGCGGAACCGAAATAACATCGGGTATCTTGCTACAAATTATCTTCGCCGAGGCCGACATACCCGGCTTGAGGTCTTCATCCTGCTCCGAGACAGTAACCTCGACATCGAACACGTTAATCTTGGAGTTGTAGTCCTTCTTTCGCGCCAGTGTGCTTTTCTTGGTGACAACTCCGGCGTATTTCTTGTCCGGAATAGCGTCGAGCGTGATGATCACCTCCTGCCCCGTGTCGACCTTGTTGGCATCAACCTCACTAACGGTGGTCTTAATCATCATTTCCGACAGGTCCGGCAGGTTGATCAGACCCTGTCCGGGCCAGGGTGAGTCGCCCTCCTGAACCTTGCCCATCGTGCCGCCCTTCCAGATCTCGAGGTATACCACAAGTCCCGGGATGGGCGCTGAGATAGAGGTCTGCTCCAGCTCTTTCGCAGCCAAATTGACCTGGTCCCGAGCGCGCTGGACTTCCAGTTCAGCCTTTTCAACATCCCCCTTAAGCTGGTCGAGCTTGGCCTGGAAATTCAACTGGGCCAGTTCGTATTCCAACTTTGCTTCCTCAGCCACCCGAGGGGCTTCGTGTTTTTTTTCGTCGTAGTTGCGGCTGGCTTTCTCCAGATCCAGCTTGAGCTGTTTGTCCTGGATCGTGTACTCCTGATTGGCCCGTTCCAGCGCGGTCTGCTTTATCTTCAATTCGGACTGGTGATCGGTCAGGTCAGCCTGTTGCTTGGTATCATCGAACTTGACCACCGGATCGCCCTCAACCACCATCGAACCTTCCTCGGCCAGCCAGGTGATTTGCAGGCCCCGAATGCGCGGGGCGGCGATGCTCATCGCCCGCTTGGCGTCGACGGTTCCCATCTCATTGAGGGCGATAACGAACTCGCCGCGCTCGACGGCGATAGTTGGAATGTCATATGATTTGGTGAATACGGCATTGACGGCATAGTAGCCGATAAGAACCACGGCCAGGATGATGACTACATAGTAGTATTTCTTCACATCATCCTCCTTTGTTTATGTGTATATCGAGATTTTCCCTGTAATATCCCACAAAGGGATCACACTGCTACTATTAATACCCTGTCAATCGTCGAAAGTTGCGATGCTATCGATCAAATCTTCCAGCGACGATGTGTCCACATCCATTGATCCGGATAACGCGTTATCACGTCTTCGAAAAATCTCATGCCGCGCGCGGTCATATCCCGAATGTCCGCTTCATTATCGCCGCTGATGGGCGGATAGATCGGTTCACCGGCGATAACCACGTGGCGGTCGTGTCGTTCGCGCCGCATCAGGTAGGGCAGGATCGGGCATCCGGCCCTCACGGCAAACGCCGCCGGCCCCTGTGGTATCGACGCCTGTCGGCCGAAGAATTCCATTATCAGGCTCTGCGCCGGAGCGTGCTGGTCGGCCGCGGTGCCGATCAGGTGATTTGCCTTGAGCGCTTTAAACACGCCACGCAGGCTTGTCTGCAGCGGGATGACTCCGGCGCCAAGCTTACGGCGTTGTTTGTTCATCATCTCGTCGATCAACGCATTATGCTGCGTGCCGGTTAGAAGGTCAATCGCCATACCGTGGATGCCGGCCCATTGCCCGAGAAGTTCCCAATTGCCGAAATGAGCGGTAAGAAAAACCGCCCCTTTCCCTTCTTCATTGGCCCGATGAATGTGCTCTTCACCTTCTCCGACGATAATCTCGCGCATTCCATCCGGCGTCAATCGGCCGAAACGCGAGACCTCGATCAGGGTGCGGCCGATATTCTCAAAAACCCGTTCAACGATTCCCTTTATCTCGTCGTCGCTCAGGCGGTCGCCCAGCGCCTGCTTGAGATTATCGGTGGCGATTGCGCGACGCTTCCCGGCCAGACTGTGAAAGATGCCGCCCAGCGTTGCGCCGAAACTGTCTGCCAAGCGCGGCGATAACGAACAGGCCAGCCCCATGCCCAGACGGGCGGCCAGATACTCCAACCGGTGGCTCAGCTTCGCCACGGTTCGTCCTCGTCGTCGATCTTCTCCGGATTATCCGGATCACCGTAGTCGAAATCGGTCGAGTGGAATTTCTCTTCCTGGTCCCACTTCTCGTAATAGCGGCGGCGCTTGCGGATACGGCTAATTCCGGCAATAATCACGATTACGGCCAGCGCCAGCCAAAAATAAATCGTGTCCATAAACAATGTTAAGACATTAAAGTGATTATGTAAATATATCTTGATATCGCTTTCAAACTCAGCCAGATTCGAGCCGGTCGCCAGCTCCAGCGCCTGATCATGCGACATCCCGGCGGCAATGCCTTCCAGGAAACGACGCATAGGTTCCGGACCGTAATTATCGAAAAGGTATTCCACCATCAGGTACGACTGCGCGTACGCCACATGTGCTTTGCCGGCGCTGAAGCGGTTGACCATTTCGATCTCGCCCAGATCGATAAACTGCCCGAATACCGCCGCCTTGCTCATCGCCAGATTGTCCGACCAACTCCACTCCATCGATACAAACATCGCCAGCCCCTCATCGAACCATCGCGGCGCCTCGTGAAACCCGGTCTTCTGGGCCACCACCAGATGGGCATATTCATGGGCCAGCAACTCCGGTAACGACCGATTGAGGTTGAATGCGTTGGGCGACTTGATCGCGATCAACCGCCGGTGCGGTACCGCCACCGCCGCGCCCCATTCCGGGAATTTTCCACCGGCGAGTCGGTCGAACAGGGTCACATTGTCGACAAGGTATATATCCGGCTTATAACTGAGACTGTCGCCCAGCATCCCGATCAGCTTCCGCCGGGTGGACGTTATTACCGAATCGATCAGGTTCAGATACCGGTCGCTCTCGGCATGCAGAGTAAAATGGTCCCGTTCACCGTTCCGTATTCCGGGCGGTCTGCTGGTAGCCCCGGCACTGCTGATACCGAGCAGAAGAACGATTATAGTTAGAAATTTCGCTGGCACATGTTTAAAATACCAATTTTATCGCCGATAGCAAGGCCGGGATATGTCCCGGTAGCCGGTGTACCGGCACGTTTTGAGGCGGGCCGGAACTTTTGATGTCGCCCGGTGTTGTTGACATTGTAGACGCAATAATGAATCTTGAGATTACGCGAGGGCAATTACCAACAAAAGCTGACAACTCAAGGGAGATGCTATGAACGTATTCGAATACGCCATGCAAATGGAATTGGACGGCAAGACCTACTATGAAGAGCACGCCGCCAAAATCGAAAGCCCCCAGTTGAAAAGAATCCTGCTGGAGTTGGCCGACGATGAGCAGAAGCATTATAACATCTTCAAGGCGATGCGGGATGGTACATCGGTGGAATATGAAGAGGCGAAAAAATCGACCATTCTGGCCCAGGTGAAAAACGTCTTTGAAGAACTGAAGGCCGCGGAAAAAGACTACTCCTTTCCGGAGAAACTGCGCGAGATCTGGGTCAAGGCTCGTGAAGTGGAAAGCAAGGCCGAAAATTTCTACCGCGAGAAGGCGAACGAACTCAACGACGAGAATCAGAAGCATATCTTCAATCGGATCGCCGACGAGGAGCATCGTCACTGGATGACCATGGAAAATGTCATCCGGTTTCTGGACCGGCCGAGCCAGTGGCTTGAGGATGCCGAGTGGAGCAATCTCGAAGACTATTAATGAATAATGCGCTGCAGGAAAAAGGCAGCCCGTTCGGGCTGCCTTTTTTTGTGAAAGTCTATTTCAGGCGGACCAGTGCCTTGATCCGGTCCAGTTCGAAGGCGGTGAGATAGCGCCACTTGCCAACTTTGAGACCATGCGTTGTGATGGTCGCAAACTCAACCCGCCGCAACTGTTTCACCGGGTGCCCGACCGCTTTGCACAACTGCTTGACCTCCCTCTTGCGCCCTTCTCTGAGTACCAGACGAATCTTGGAAACGCCCTTGCTCCGGCTGAGGGCAGCGACTTCAGCCCGACCGATGGTGCCGTCCTTGAGTTCTATCCCGGCCTCGATTTGTTTGGCGGCCTCGGACGTAAACTGACCCACCACCCGCGCCTCGTATATTTTCTCCACTTCGTATTTCGGGTGAGCCAGGCGGTAGGCCAGGTCGCCGTCGTTGGTCAATAGCAGCACGCCCTCGGTATCGTAATCGAGACGACCCACCGGGTAGACCCGGATGGGAACATCTTCCAGATAATGCAGCACTGTGCGCCGCTTAAACGGATCGTGCAGGGTCGTCATAACCATGGGCGGTTTGTTCAGCAGCACGAAGACTTTCTGATCGACCGGACGCACCTCGGTGCCGTCGACGCGGACAACGTCTTTCTTCTCATCGATCATTACACCCTGTTCCTTGACAAGGCGGTTATTGATCGTCACCCTTTCCTCGACGATCAGCGCCTCGGCGCCGCGCCGGGAAGTAACGCCACACATGGATAAGTATTTATTGATTCTAATCAATGAACGCATCCAGACTTTTGCGAAAGTTGTTTCGCTCAGTTACAGCGTAGCTGCCCGCTCCAAACCCCACGGCCCTGCGTCAGGTCGTATCCATATCAATAATCACGCCGGACCCGCGATTCCCGTTGCCCCCGGATGGTTCTTCTTCCTCTGGAATTATCGGCTCTTCACCGGCCTCATCGGCGGCCTCGTCCTCGACCTGCCTTTCAGCCTCGTCACCCGCTTCGGTTTCATCGGCGCTGATCGCATCGTCGGCAACATTGAGCTTGCCGCCGATTTCATCCTCGACCAGGACGTCTTCAAAATTGAGCTCAGGCTGGGCCGGTGCTTCGATACTGGAGATCAATTCTTCGATTTCGGACATCTTCGGCAAGTCTTCCAGCCGGTTCAGTCCGAAGAACTTCAAAAACTCATCGGTGGTGCCGTACTGCAGCGGCTTGCCGACCGTCGTGGCTCTGCCGGTGACGGTGATCATATTCTTTTCCAGCAGATTGTGAATGACGCCGTCAGACGCCACCCCGCGCACATGCTCGATGTCGACTTTGGTGGCCGGCTGGCGATAGGCGACAATCGCCAGCGCTTCCAGCGCCGCCCGTGTCAGGCGAAGTTTGCGCCGCCGGGCGAACAGCTCCTGAACATAGCCGGTGAATTCCGGCACAATATGAAACTGGTAGCCACCTGCCAGTTCGCGGATCCTGAAAGAACTGCCGCTCTGGACATATCGGTCATTCAATTCCGCAACTGCCCGCGATATCTTCGAAGGAGTCATCTCTTCGACCAGTCCCGAGATCTTTCTGCCCGGCAACGGCTCCGGCGACGCCAGGATGAGCGCCTCCACCACGGAATGCCTGAAATTATCTTCCATCTCTATTTATCAACCTCTTTTTTGATGGCGGTTACGTCGATCAGATCGACCTCCTGTCTCGGGGCGCCGAACATATCACCGCGATAAACCCGTACTTCGGAGAACGGCTGCGACTGGTGAATCGCTATCCGGCGAGCGCGCGCCAGTTCCAGCAGAGCGATAAATGTCACCACCGCCACGACCTTGGCCGGCATATCAGCAAACAGGTCCTCAAAGGTGGCGAATTCCTTCTCCTCAAGGTGCGTCATGACAAACCCGATACGGTCCTCGATCGAGACCTCCTCGTTGACCACCTCGTGAACCGTCTCCTCGCGACGGTTGGATAGCACGTCACGAAACGCCGTCAGCAGATCAAAAAGCTGAGTGGCCGGCTCGAATTCAACTTTGCCGCCGATCTTCCCGACCGGATTGGGCGGAATGTAGTTGCGTTCTTCATACAAAGCCCGGTCGCGCAGGATTTCGCTCGCTTCGCGGTACTTCTTGTACTCGATCAGCGCCATGATCAGCTCTTCGCGCGGATCGGCCTCGTCGGGATCATCCAGATTGCGCGGCAGCAGCAGCCGGGTTTTGATGCGGATCAACGTGGCCGCCATCAGCACAAACTCACCGGCGACTTCCAGCGAGAGATTGCTCATCATCTCTATATAGCGCAGGTACTGACTCGTAATCTTGGCGATCGGAATATCGTAGATGTCGACCTCTTCTTTCCTTATCAGGTAGAGAAGCAGATCGAGCGGTCCGTGAAAGACCGCCAGGTCGACGGTGTAATCACCGTTGGTCGGGTTATTGGCCGATTCCACTATTTTTTCTTCTTCTTTCGATAATCGAATTTCATAGCCGAGTTGACTTTTTCCATCACGTTCTGAGCCCGCTGTCTGGCTCGCTCGGCCCCCGAGCTTAACACGTCCCAGACAAAGTCCGGTTGTTTGATCAGTTCCACCCGACGGTCTCGGATCGGCTGCAGCTTGCCGTTGAGATTGGCGCTCAGCTTCATCTTGCAGTCGACACAACCCAGTTCACCGGTACGGCACGGGGGCGCTATCTCTTTCACCGCCTCGGGCGTGTAGATTTCGTGCATGAGATAGATCGGGCAGCCTTCCGGTGTGCCCGGGTCACCCTTGCGGATCTTTTTAGGGTCAGTGTAGAAAGTCTTCAGCCGCTTCTCGGTCTCCTTCTCGGTAAACTCGATCGGGATATGGTTATTGAACGATTTGGACATTTTGCGGTTGTCCGACCCAAGGATCAGCGGGATCGGTGTAAGAAGCGCCTCCGGTTCGACCAGCGTCTTGCGGTAGATTCGATTAAACCGCTTGGCCAGGTCGTTGGCCAGCCAGACATGCTTCTCCTGGTCCTTGCCGACCGGCACCTTGTGAGCATTGTAAACACAAATATCAGCCGCCTGCAAAACCGGGTAGCCCAGGAAACCGTACGAATCGAGCTTATCTTTCTTGTCCTGGTAGGTAGGCAGCCGGGTCAGGGTGGGCACTGTGATCAGCATCGAGAAGATCAGGTGCAGCTCGGCATGTTCCTTGACCTCGGACTGGACAAAGATAGCGCACTTGTCCGGATCCAGCCCGGCGGAAAGAAAATCGACCGCCATCTCGAAAACCCGGCTCTTCATCTGCCGGGTGTCTTCAAAATCGGCCGTGAGCGCGTGCCAGTCGACAATGCAGCAGTACATCCAGTAATCGTCCTGGAGCCTGACCCAGTTTAGAAGCGCTCCCTCGAGATTGCCGATATGAAGCGAACCGGTCGGCTGCATACCTGACAGTATGGTCTGCTTCTTCTTCTCCGGCGAGACGGTTGAATCCGCTATGATGTCCTCTCCTTTTGGCATACCTGTCCAACTGTAAACCGAATAGTACGTTCAAGCGTGGTTTAAATCAATATAAAAAAATCCCCGAAACGGGGCTTGTGGCGGCCGATCAGGTCGTTTGGCCGCCGTTGGAGGAGTCCATAAAGAGGTACGGTTTCCACTCCGCCGAGATTTCGTTGTTGCGCTGAATAAACGTGATATATGTCGGTCGGGTCGGCTTGCGACGCAGTTTCAGCCCCGATTGTTCCAGGGTCCTATCCCCCTTCCTATTGTTGCAGCGACCGCAGGAGCAGACCAGGTTCTCCCAGTGGTCCATTCCGCCCATCGTTTTGGGGACGACATGGTCCACCGTCATCGGCCCCCGCATAGTGCCGCAGTACTGGCAGCGATTGTCGTCGCGGGTAAGCACGTTCTTGCGCGTGAGCATGATCCGCTTGTAGGGTACCTTGCGGAATTTCCACAGCCTCACCACCGACGGCAACGGGTAGCTTCGGCTGACAGTATGTATCTTGAGGCCGTCGGCGGTCTCGATCATTTCCGCTTTGCCCTGGAACATCAGCAGAAACGCTCGCCGCGCGGTACATATTGTCAGCGGCTCGTAGTTCTGATTGAGCATCAGAACGCTTCTGTTAATCACGGTACCTGTCATCCCATCCTCATAACCATTATACAAGGGGCGGGTTGTTCTGGCGGTTGACGGGCCGGTCCCGGACGACATCGCTGGATCGACGGGTCCGAGCGGGCCGTCGCATTAATGAGAAAAGTTAGCGATTTACAGCCGCTTGTCAACAGGAAATTGTCGTCGTTCGCACCTATCGATCCTTGATTGGCAAGGGATTAACCTTTTCGCCTATAGACAAAAAGCCGCCCGAATCGATTCGGGCGGCTTGCTGCTGCAGATATATATAAGTAATCGAGAGCGTCAGGACGATTCGTGCATCGCCTTGTCGATCTCGTATTTCTTGATTTTGTCAAACAAAGTGGTGTAGTCGATCTTGAGGATCTTCGATGCCTTGCGCTTGTTGTTGCGGACCTGTTTGAGGATCCGGATAATCGCGCCTTTCTCCGCCTTCATCTGGGCATAGGCGCCGATCTCTTTTAGCCCGGCTCCCTCGCGCAACTGGATCTCATCGGTCCGCTGCAGACGGATCGCCAGATGGTCCGGCGTGATCTTTTTACCCTCGGCCAGAATGATCGACCGCTCAATCGTGTTCTCCAGCTCGCGGACATTGCCCGGCCAGTGGTATTTCTCCAAGAGGCGCGTGGCCTCACGTGACAGCGAACGGGTTGTCTTGCGCATCTCCCGGCAGTACTTGTCGATGAAGTACTCGGCCAGCTCCTTGACATCGTCCGGGCGATCCCGCAGCGGCGGTATCGCTATCGGGAAAACCGACAGGCGGTAATACAGGTCTTCGCGGAACCGCTTCGTCCTGATCAGGTCATTGAGGTCCATGTTGGTAGCGGCGATAACGCGCACATCGACATCAACCGTCTTGGTCCCGCCGAGCCGCTCGAAATTCTTCTGCTGCAGCACTCGCAGGAGCTTCGCCTGCAGCGAAATATCCATATCGCCGATTTCGTCCAGGAAGATCGTGCCGGTATTGGCGATCTCGAATTTACCCATCTTGCGCGCGTGCGCTCCGGTGAAAGCGCCCTTTTCCGAGCCGAACAATTCGTTTTCCAGAAGCTCTCCCGGAATGGCGGCGCAGTTGATGGCGATATACGGTTTTTCGTTACGCGGCGACAGATTATGAATCGCCCGGGCGAACAGCTCTTTACCGGTGCCCGATTCGCCCTGCAGTAAAACCGAAGCATCGGAACCGGCGACCTTGCGAATCAAGTTGCCGATTTCGATCATCTTTTCGTTCTTGCCGATGATATCGCCCAGACCGGACCCGGAGAACAGCTCCTCACGCAACAGCGTGTTTTCCGCCAGCATACGCCGGTTTTCCAGCGCCCGGTTGACCAGCACGCAGAGGTGTTCGGTATCGAACGGCTTGGTTATAAAATCAAATGCGCCCAGCTTCATCGCCGCGACAGCATCTTCGATTGTCCCGAAGGCGGTCATCAGAATCACCGAGGTATCGGTATCCATCTCCTTGACCTCGGATAGTACCTGCAGCCCGTCTACATCCGGCATTTTCAGATCGGTCAATACCAGGTCATAGCACTTGTTCCGAACAAGGTCGATCGCCATACTACCGTCGGCGGCGGCGTCAACACGATGGCCCTCTTCCTCAAGGGTAGCGGTCAGCATATTGCGCATCGAATCTTTGTCATCTACAACGAGGATGTTCGGCATTTTAACTCCTGTGGATTCCCATTTTTGCCTTCCTGACCGACATTTAGGGATAGTGTCGGTTCTTTCATTTTATCGGCTGAACCACAAGAGATTAAAGGCGATAGCCTGCGCAATAATTAGACATTATTGCCTGAGGAGATCCTATTGATAGACAACCCTTTTGACGGCCGACTGACCGCAAAAGTCAACCTTGAGATAGTAACCACCGGCCGGAGCCGGAGGCACCCCGAGACGATCGATATCAATCGTCGATTTATAATCGCCCCGATAGAGAACTCTGGCCAGAATCGGACGGATCGTCTCGTGACGTTCCGTGACAAGATTAATAGAGGTAAAACAACTGTCGTCGGTAATTTTGAAAGTGAGCGACGGAACGACCTTTTCAAAAACATCGCCCGGTTTGTCGACATAGAACGAATCAACCCGGCCGGCCCGGATCAATGAGAACCAGTCCTCGGAGATGATTATCTCCGGATCGACCCAGGCGGTCTCCCAGTACCCGGGCTGGGGCAGTTCCGGCTGATCGTAGCGAATCTGCTGCCGTTTGCCGCAACCCGCGATGACCGCTGTCAGCACAAAGACCGATATGACTGTTTTCAGCGTCAGTCTTTCCATTGGTACGATACCGCCGCTTCATGGATAAAATCTTTTACTTGCAGGCGGAAAATATACTGGCTGTAACTAATGCCCTCCGCCGGCTCCCAAACATATTCGTAACGGCCGGTATGCATCAGCGAGTCGGTGAACGGAACCAGCACCTGTTTACCCCGCCGGCTCTGAATCTCCAGCGAGACCGGCAGCGAGTCGGCCAGCAGATCGAACCGGATGCTCGGTCGGGTCTTTTTCTCGCCCACAAACAGCCGGCATTCCCGTTCCCCCGGTATGTACTCGGCGGTCAGCGTCTTGCGAATCTGTTTGGGGCCGATTGTCAGATCGTAGAAATACCTTCCCGGCCTAACAAACTGCCCGTCGTCATCCTTCTTGTCCCAGTAGATATTATAATACCCCTTGGAGAGCCGCACCTCGGCGAGGTGGCGAATAACACGCCGATTGCCTTCGCTGATATTGACCCGTACCCGGCTGCTGCCGCGCTGGTCGACTTCAAACCAGATCCGCACCCGCTCGGCGTCGGCCGAATCGGCCGGAGGCGTGGTTAATTGCTTGAAGCTCTGCGCGTGGGTCTGGCCATTGCCGGAACCACAGAGCATAACCAGCAAAAACGCCAATGACAGAAACGTTGTTTTCATAGACTCAATCATCATCTCATATTCTTATACAATTAACTATGTCGATTATCGTCAGGAAAAGCAACAAACAGATCGTCTTAATTATGGACAGCAGTTGCGGCAGGGCGACAGTCCCTCGTACATGCCCTCCTCGCGGGTGGAAAAACGCCGGCATCGGCTTTTGTCCGACGGTCTCAGTGAGGCGCAGCCGGGCCGGTGCATCCTAAATGAATTGGGCAAGGCAAGGTAATACTCCTCCGCCTCCCGCGGCAACGCCCACAGCCCAACCTTCCGGTCAATCGCCCGACGTTGAGCCGCCAGAAGCTGCGAGGTTTCCTCACGGTCTAAATCGGTATCCTTGAACAGGTACAAATATCCGAGCCCGTTTTCGAGGATGATCTGATTGACAAAGAGGCTGTCGACATACAGATACCCCAGCAGACGACCGTAACGGTCCCGCCGCCGATTGGCAAACCGAATATCGGCCGTCTTGCCCAGCGCCAAACCGGTCAGAAGCTCGCGCGCTTCGTCATACAAGGGATCATCTCGCTCCGGCGTGTCGATTGACAGCAATCGCAGGCGGTCCCCGCCCAGAAGCTCAACCGTGTCGCCGTCAATTACCTTGCTGACAACAAACCGATCCGACGGACTTCGTTCCGGCCCGATCTCCTCGACCAACCGTACCGTCAGGATCAGGATCACCAGAACGGCGATGATTATCCATCTAATCGCCGACCGTCGCCCGCTCCGCTTAGATTTTCTCCCCATCGACCTTTACCTCCGACCAGCCGGCGCCAGTCGATTCAACCATGATCAACTCTTCTACCCCGTCCTTGATATCCTCGACATGAGTCACGAGCAATATCTGCGGGAATCGACTCTTGAGATTGGCCAGCGCCTTCAGGATAAGCTCCTTGCGCTGGACATCCTGCGATCCGAACACCTCATCGAGAATTACGAACGACCGCTGTAAACCGGCCGACTCGGTCAGCGCCAGCGAAATCGCCATCCGCAGACAGAGATTGGCCAGATCTTTCTCCCCACCGGAGAATCGTTCCACCCCGAAGTACTCGCCGCTGTCCATCACCCGCAGGTTGTATTTCTCGTCGAGATCGACCAGGCTGTACTGGTCGTCGGTCATCTCGGCGATAAGACGGCTGGAAATCTCGGCCAGCGACGGCCTGATGGACGCGATCAGGTCCTTGCGGTACTCGGCTAAAAGTCCGCTTAATTTCTCGCCATAATAATGAGCGGATCGGTGTTCTTCCAGTTCAGCCGCGGTCTTATCAAACCCCTTCAGCCGCTTCAGTTTTTCATCCAGTTCCTTCTCGGCAAGCTCTTTCTCTCTGGTGGCCCGGAGAAATTCCTCCCGCTCGACTTCAACCTGTTTCTGCCCCTCGGCGAAGGCCGCCCCAAGCTCGGCGTACTCTTTCTCGTCAAACCTGAGTTCAGCCAGTTCATCGTGCAACGATGAAACGGCCGCTCTGATTTCTTCGATCCTGGCCCCGCACTCGTCTATCTCGCGGATCACCTGTGGCTGCCGAACCAGACTTCCCTCAAGCTGATTGTATCGTTGCTGCTTCGAATCGAGCGTCGCCAACTCATCGGTAAGTTTAGCCATAGCGGCCGGATCGAAACTCTCCGACGGTATTTTGCTTAACTGATCTTCGACCTGCTTCAAACGCCGCCGACAATCCTCCGCGCGTCCCTTGAGATCGGCGTCGCTTTCATCCAGCCCTTTTATTTTCAGCTTCAGCTTGTAGGCGGCCTGGCTCTGCTGCTGTGATTTCTCGAAGCGCCTTTTTGACTCCGCCCCGGACTCTTTCAGCCGCGCCTGCCCGGCGGATAGGTCGGCGATATCGCCCCGCAGTTGATCCAGTTCCTGCCCGAAGTGCTGCCGGATCGACTCAAGGTCATCACCCAGCGGGCGCAGGCAGCGGTCGCAAACCGATTCCGGGCCAAACTCGGCGATAGACGATATCTGATCCTCGAGCTTCGCCCGCTCGCGTTCTTTTGATTTGATCTCCGCGCTCAGATGGCTGTATTCTTCGCGCGCCTGTTCGAGTTGCTCTCGGGTTGCCTCGACCTGATCATCGATATCGTCCGGGATACCACCCAGTTCGTCGGCAATCTCGCGCCGCTGCTTATCCGACTCGGCGAGCTTTGTCGAAATCGTTCCCGCTTCTCTGTTCAACCGCTCACGCTGTCCGTTCAACTCTTCTCGAAGGGCCGCCTCCGCCTTGCGCCGGTTGAGTTCGTCCAGTTCCTTCCTGACAACGGGCAACCGCTGCAGCGGCTCTGTCAGGCTGTCCCTCTCCGAGCGGGCCTGATCGAGATCGGCGCTCTCTTTGCGAAGCGTCTCAAGTCGGGCCTGCTGTGCAGCGAGGCTCTTACTCTCGGCCTCGATCCGAACCCTCGATTCGCGCCAGCGTGCTTCTTTCTGCTGGGCCTGACGGTACGCCTCGGTCAACTCGGTGAATTTCTTCTGCACATCTTTGAACACTTGCTCCAACCGGTCGAGCGGGGCCCGGAGCACGCCCAGTTTGTCGGTCAGTTCGGCGACAGACCTTTCGACCAACTGCCTGTCGGAGAGTTGACGGTCCAGCACATCGACCCGGGCCGCGCTCAGACGGCTGTCGTCTTTGACCCGCCCGATCGCCTTGTCCAGACGTTCGATACCGAGCATGCCCGCGATATGGTCCCGCCGTTTTGACGGCTGCAGATCGGACAGGGCGTTCAACTCCTGCTGGCGGGCCAGAAACGAGCTGAGAAAACCGCGCCAGTCCAGCCCGAGCAACTCGGCCGTATAGCGGTTTGTTTCATTGACACCGACCGATTCCGGTGCGTCGCCCCGCCATAGCTGTGCCTCGGCCTGTTGATTGCGCCCGACCAGACGCCGCACCACCCGGTATTGCTCATCGTTGACCGAGAACTCCAGCGCTACCTCGCAGTTTTCGGAGGCCCCGGCGTAGCTCGCCTTGATCTCGTCACGTCCGGTTCGGGCCGCCTGGTTGCCGTAAAGCGCCCACGAAATCGCCTCGATAATCGACGACTTACCGGAGCCGTTTCTCCCGATTATCCCGATCACCTTATCCGGGAAATTGAGTCGAGCCTGTTTGATGACTCTGAAGTTGGTTATTTCAAGTGATATCAAACGCATATATAAAGCGAATAATCCTCTTTTTAGCAGGCCATGTCAAGGCTGGTATAATCGCTTTTTTTGTTCCCAGGGTTTGGCTTCCCATGTCGTAGGGACATGATTTATCATGTCCTTGCCGTGCATTTGATGGTTGTGGGCGTCAGCCGAGTAGGTCAGGACCCTTGCCGCAAGGTCCGGCGCGAAGCGGTGGAGGTCCTGACACGGTGTCGAAACCGCAAGGGTTTCGACATCACGGCAGACGGGGACGTCTGCCGCGAACGGTAATCGCTTT
>DAOWIC010000128.1 GCA_030641085.1 Calditrichota bacterium | reverse complement strand
GGTATATTTCGATCTCGAATCGCGCGAGGGGAAATCGCAGTACGCCTATGCGTTCACGATCCGGTCCCCGTGGGACATGCGGATTCTGGCCAATATGTCCGACGGCATCGGCAGTGCCCGGACGCTGCTGCATGAAATCGGTCACGCCCTGCATTCGGCTTTCATCAGTCAGGAGGAGAAGGCGTTCGCCAGTCCCGGCAATCTCGACGGCTGCTGGTCGGAAGGGATGGCGCAGATATTGGCTTTGTTGGCTGATGACCCGGCCTGGCTCGCCAAGTATGCGCACATGCCGCAGGGATTGATCGACCGCTACCTCAAGCAGAGAAAAGAGGGGCAGATAATTTACCTGCGCGCTCGTTTGGCGCGCCTGAATTTCGAGTACGAGGCGTACCGCAATCCGAACCGCGATCTCGGCAAACTCTACTGGGATATGGTCGAACGGTACATGTTTATACCTCGTCACGAAGATATAAAACCATGGGCGGCGGTGATTCATTACACAACTCACCCGGTTTACCTGCCCAATTACCTCTACGCCGATATCGTGGCGGCCCAGACCGGACACTTCCTCAACGAAAGTTACGGCGGTCTGACCGACAACCGGATGACCAACTCCTTTCTGGTGCAGAACTACTTCCGCTTCGGCAGTCGTTACGACTGGCGCGAGCTTCTCAAGCGCGGTACCGATGAGGGCCTGGACCCGGACTACCTGATTACCGGCCTGGGTATCTGATTCCGACTGCTGACAGTTCGACAGACCAGCAGGGCGCGCGGTCAATATCACCTTCTGCGGGGCCACGGCGTTTTCGCTTGTAACTGACGCAATCCGGCTGTAATTTGCCCTGAAAAATCCCTGTTATTGACCAAGGAGAAACCCGGGTAGTGGGCGAAAACGTCAGTCATCGCGACAATGTTGTCAGCGGACCGATCACCAAGACCATCTTCACGTTGGCCGTGCCGGTCGTATTTGGTATGTTCCTGGAATTTGCCCTATCGTCAACCGATTACTTCTGGGTTGGCAAGCTCGGCGCGACCGCGCAGGATGCGGTGACATCGTCGATGGTCGTCATCTGGACGATCTTCGCCTCGATGGCGATCATTTCGGTCGGAGTGACGGCGCTGGTTTCGCGCTATGTCGGTGCGAAAGAGCTTGACCGGGTCAACTTCTACATCAAACAGGGGTTGGCGCTGGCGTTGACCCTGGGTCTATTGCTGACTATCACCGGTTACTTCGCAACGCCTTGGCTTCAGGATTTCATGGACAGCAGCCCGAAGACCCAGAGCCACGCAATACCATATCTGAGAATCTTCTTTATATCCTCGACGCTGTTTTTTTGGATCGAGACGGTCTACGCCGTCTATCGTGCATCCGGCGACACCAAAACACCGATGTGGGTTGGCATTGGTATCGTATTGTTGAACATGGTGCTCGATCCGCTTTTGATCTTCGGTATCGGGCCGTTTCCGGATCTGGGCGTGAGTGGGGCGAGTACTGCCACCGCGATTTCGGCCCTGGTGGGTGCAGTAGTCATAACAATCAACATGCACCGGGGCGGATTGGGTTATCGAGTGCCGCGATTATTCGCGATCCGACCGGACATCCGCTCAATGTTAAAGATCGCTCGAATCGGGCTGCCAATCGCCAGTGAGGGCTGGGTCTTCACGATGGTCTACTGGTTTCTGATCAAGATCGTCCACCGCTTCGGCGAGACCGCAGGGGCGGCGATGGGGATCGGTAATCGCATGGAGTCCTTTTCATATTTAACCTGCTACGGTTTTTCGCTGGCGGCATCGACCATGGTGGGACAGAACCTTGGGGCAAAGCAACCCGAACGGGCCGCTCGTTGCGCTTGGGGAGCGACCGGCCTCGCTATCGGTTTGACATTGATAATCTCGGTTCTCTTTATCACCTTCCCCCGGGTGATTGCATCGATATTCACCGATGACCCACAGGTGCTGGAGATCGCCGTCGACTACCTTATAATCCTCGGCCTCTCCCAGTCGGCGATGGCGCTTGAGATAGTACTCCAGGGATCGTTTGGCGGGGCGGGCGACACCCTTCCGCCGATGCTCGTGCTGGTGCCGTTCTCAATCGCCCGCATTCCCCTGGCATACTATCTTGCAATCACTCTGGATTGGGGTATTAACGGTGTTTGGTGGACACTGACGATTACGTCACTTATAAAGGGCGGCTTGCTGGCGATCTGGTTCAAGCGGGGCAAGTGGAAGCTCAAACAGATCTGATAATATGTTGCTTCTTCAGAGTCCGGCCTGTTTATTCTAATTTACCGGGTTACCATAGCTCGATAACTCAAAAACTAATAAGATGGATCAGGTGTGACTTTGAAGTACGTACGTTTTAGACAGCCTCAAACCGGCGAACCGGTCTACGGACAGCTCGTCGATGAGACCATAACATCGCTGGATAACGCACCCTGGCTGAAGCATTCTGCCCGGGCACAGTCCTTTCCGCTGAATGATGTAACCCTGGCCGCGCCGGTGGAACCCTCGAAGATTGTATGTATCGGCCTTAATTATCACGCCCACGTCGAGGCATCACACTCGGCGGATGCCGCGCCGGAACGACCGTTGATATTTCTCAAGCCTTCGTCATCGATAATCGGTCCAGGCGAAAAGATCATCCACCCGGACCAGTCGGAGCGGGTTGATTACGAGGCCGAGCTGGGCGTGATTATCGGTAAAACCACCAAGAACGTCGCTGCGGAAAACGCTGATGACTACATCTTCGGCTTCACCTGTGTCAATGATGTCACCGCCCGGGACCTGCAGAAAAAGGACGGCCAGTGGTCGCGCGCCAAAGGTTTCGATACATTCTGTCCGGTCGGTCCATGGATCGTTACCGAATTGAACTACCGCGATGCTCTGGTGGAAGGCATTCTCAACGGCGAGGTGAAACAGTCCGGTCGGACCTCGCTGATGATTTTCGATATTCCGTACCTGGTAAGTTACATATCGTCGGTTATGACGCTCAATCCGGGCGACCTGATCTCAACCGGTACACCGGCCGGGATCGCGCCGATGAAATCGGGCGACGAGATCGAGGTGCGGGTTGAAGGTGTCGGGAACTTGAAAAACCAAATGGCCTGATAGCGGTGAACGATAACGATGGTGCAGTGTAGAAAATCGTGAGAGATGGATAGGAGAATCCACACCCAATCATGACCGAGAGATTGTATTATAGCGATGCGTACCTGCTTGAATTCACCGGTCGCATAGTCGAGAGCGGTGTTCGCGGCAAGAATCACTTCACGATTCTTGACCGGTCCGCCTTTTATCCGACATCTGGAGGGCAGCAGCACGATACCGGTCTGCTGAACGAGGTCGATATAATCGAGGTGATCGAGAGTGAGTCCGGCGATGTTTTGCACCTTGCCCAGAAGCCGGTGGGCAAACCGGGCGATGAAGTGACCGGGCTGGTGGACGCCGACCGCCGTCGCCAGCATCGCCAGCAGCACACCGCCCAGCAGATTATCCGCCAGGTCCTCGCGCGGCATTATGAACTGGAGACAGTATCGGTTCATCTCGGGGAGGAGTACGGCGCGATCGAACTTGAGATAAAAGACTTCACGCCCGAGCAACTCGACAGGGTTCAGACAAGCGTCGATGAGATTGTGCAGGCCAACCTCCCGGTTGAGATCATGTTTGCCGACAGCGACAAGCTGGATTCTATCCCGCTGCGCAGAATTCCCACGCGCGAGGGCAAGCTGCGCATCATCAGGATCGGCGAATTTGATTACTCAGCCTGCGGGGGGACCCACTGTCGCAACACCGCCGAGATTGGGATGATAAAGATCATCGGTACTGAAAAGATGCGCGGGCGAACAGCGGTCAGGTTCCTCTCCGGTTCGCAGGCGGTCCGCGATTACGCCGAGCGCTTTGCGGCAACGGACTATCTTTCGCGGATGCTTACGTGCCATCCGAATGACCTGGCCGACAAGATCGAAAAGCTGACCGCCGAGAACAAGGCGCTGGGAAAAGAGTTGACCGCCCTGCAGAAAGAATTACTGCCGCAGAAAGTCACCGCCCTCGCTGAAAAGGCGCAAACTCAGGGAGAGCATGCGGTGCTGTTTGCCGATCTCGGC
>DAOWIC010000038.1 GCA_030641085.1 Calditrichota bacterium | reverse complement strand
GCACTAATATTCTATTCGATAGGGATCATCAGCGAGCAGCTTAAACACAAAGTCACCAAACCGATCCTCGGCTTCCTGACAGTCGGCGTGATCCTTGATATGACCGCCACGATCTGTATGATAATCGGCTCGGAGAGTTCGGCGTTTTCGCTCCACGGCATTTTGGGTTACTCCTCGTTGACGGCGATGATTATCGATACTTCGCTGATCTGGCGGCATCGACTGGACCATTCGGACGGCAGAGTCCCGCGCCGGCTGCACCTCTATTCGCGGATCGCCTATACCTGGTGGGTGTTGGCGTATATCACCGGCGGCGCGCTAATAGCGTTCGGCCGCTCCTGAAGTGCAGGTTTAGCGTATTGCCATAACGGGCGTCATAATAGCCTGTTGCGAGTGTCTAATAATGCCCGCGGAACAAAACCGATTTTATCATGTTATATCAGCAACGAACCAAAAAAAGCTTTAATATCAAACTGGAGATGATTATGATCAGACGAGTAGCCCTGCTGATGTTGGTGGTTATGGTGATGGCGCTGCCGGTTGAGGCGGCCAAGTGGCTTATTGACAAACCGCATTCTTCGATGGCTTTCAGCGTTCGCCACCTGCTGGTTTCTCGCACTAAGGGCATCTTTGAGGATTACACCGGTGAGATCGAGTTTGACGAGAAAAACCTCGCCGGCGGCACTGCCGATTTTGTCGCCCAGGTTAAGTCGATCAACACGATGGATCCGAAACGGGATGAACACCTGAGCAGCCCGGACTTTTTCGATGTCCAGAAATTTCCGATCATGACTTTTGTCTCGACGAAGGTCCATGACCTCGACGGCAACAAATTCAAACTCACCGGCGATCTCACGATCAAGGATGTCACGAAAGAAGTCACTTTCGAGTGCGAGTTTTTCGGTGTCGCCAAGGACCCGATGGGCAATACCAAATCCGGTTTTTCGGCTGAGAGCACGATCAACCGCCGTGACTTCAACCTGATCTGGAATATGACCCTTGAGGGTGGCGGCCTGGTGGTCGGCAACGACGTTACAATTACACTGGATTTGGAACTGGCCAAGGTCAAGTAGCCGAGTACAGTATAGCATCATGCGCTTCAAAAATGGAAAACCCGCTCGCTGGAGCGGGTTTTTTTGTGGGACCATCGTAGAGGTTACTTCTGCAAATCTTCATCCAAAGCGGCGCATCAGTCCAACTACTTTGCCCGCGATTCGGAAATCACCGGAGCGCTTGTTGACAATGATCGGCTCAAATTCGTCATTTTCAGGCTGCAGCCGGACCTGCTTTCCCTCCGGGAAATAGCGCTTGACAGTCGCCTCGTTGCCGATAATGGCCACGACAATATCGCCCTTACGGGCAACATCCTGCTTCTGAACCACGACATAATCGCCATCGAGAATACCGCAGTCGCGCATAGAATCGCCGGTAACGCGCAATGTAAAAGAATCACCTCTGGGCAGAAAAGTGGCGTCGACTGCAATCTCGCCCTCGATATTCTCAATAGCGTCGATCGGCAATCCGGCCGGAACCGTACCCACTACGGGGATACGGCTGATGTCGATCGCGAGCGAGTCGATCAACTCCAACCCGCGGGCGATATACTCATTTTTCTTGATATAGCCTTTTTTGATCAAGGCGGTAATGTGCTGGCGCGTAGCGTTGGTAGACTTGATGCCCATATGCTCGCCAATCTCCCGAATAGTCGGGGAGGAGCCGTGGGCGGCGATCTTATCCTTGATAAACTGCAGCACCTTGCGCTGGCGGTCGGTCAGGGTTTTCTTAACCAACGAAATCACCTCGTTTTATGAGTCTCAGCCATCCACGGCCACAATACTGCTCATTTGTTCACTTGTCAACAGGAATCGCCGTTGATTGCTTAAAATGTGATACTGGACCCTCGATCATTGCGCTAAAGATCACCTTAGCTGTCAAAGCCGGTGGTTACGTACCACTTTTGGGATATGGTATAGCCAGATTCGGGGCCGAGGCCAATTAGCACATCTTGCCGACCGTTCAACCAACCGCCATCTGAGCCGCCCCGGCGATTACAAATGAGTTGTACATAGAGGAGGCCAGGATGAAGACCTATGTCATGATGACTAAGATCTGTCCGCAGGACGCCCATCTCATCGAGGTAACCAACAAGCTCAAGTCTCATTCCAAGAATGCCCGCAGTTGGTTGGAGGAGATCAAGGAGAAATGCCCGGAGGTCAAATTTCTTGCCCACTACGCTTTGCTCGGCCCCTATGACTTCATGGATATCTACGAGGCGCCGGACGAGAAGATCGCCGCCAAGGTCTCCATTATCAGTCGCAGTCGGGGTGTTTTCCAGGTTGAGAGCTGGCCGGCGATTCCGTCAGCCGAACTGGCTGCTGTCACCGAGGATATTTAAGCGCCGGGACTTTTCCCCAGTGCGGTGCCGAACAGTTTTCACTTGACAGGGTAACCGCGGCCATTGCTTTTTGAAAGAGCGACTACACGAATCACCTGATTATCGTTACGGGAGGAGTTGGTATGAATAGCAGGGGTATAGTGGTATGCTTCGTCCTGCTTCTGGCCGCCACAACCGCGGCGGGGCAGACGGAGGAACCTTCACAGCAG
>DAOWIC010000080.1 GCA_030641085.1 Calditrichota bacterium | reverse complement strand
GAAGAGAATTGTGCTAAAGATTAAGTAATCCAGTCATCTGGAGGTGGATGGCGAAAGCTATCGAGCCCCGTGCGGGTACTTCCCGTGCGGGGCCTCTTTATTTGCTCACTGCAGCTTTTTCCCGAATCCGTAAATTTGCCCACCTTTTTGGTAATACTTGCCCTGAAGGATTTCTGTGATTTGGCTGGCGAATGGTGCTACGGGTCGATGAAGAAGGTCGCAATCCCCGAGTATTTCATTGCGACTGGGATGGGCCAATAAGTCAGCGAGTTGGAGCCCTGCGACGTTAATGGACTTGGGCTTGACCTTTAGCTGGCAGCTCGTCAACACTTTCTGGATTCGCTGAGCACTCAGGTAGTTTGTGCCGCGCTGATACAGCCCTGAGAACGACCTCTTTAGCATCATATCCTGTTTTCCACCTCTGGATTCAGCCATTACATCTCCAACCTGATTGATAGACTCCAAATGGAAGATGTAGCGCTCCAGCAGCATCTCCAGACAATAATGATAGGCGTGATAATGCCATGTGCTGTACGTTTCCATATGCTTTTTCTTGTCAAGACACACTGTTATAACCGTGTATTCCCACGATCGTAGCAAACTCAATAATTGGCGGTTGAATTCAGACCTAATCGAGTCGTCTCGAAGTGCTTGAAAGGGTGGTTTTCCCTTCAGAAGTTCTTTCCGGTGTAGGACAACCGGTTCATCGGGATGTGAGCCGAAGAAATCAGTCTTGAGCTTCTCCATTTCAGGGTGAAGAGTGCTCTTTACGAAGTCCAATTTTATGGAAACGCCCGTAAGGCTTAGAAACCTCTCATTAGGATTACTAGAGCTTTTCAGATCGTGATTCCCGACTTCGTCTATATACAATCGATGCTTCATAGTCTGCCGCTGTTACTCGAGCGTTTCTTGGTGACCTGATGCAAGGCGAGGAAGAATTGTCAGCTTTACAGATAATCAAGCGCACAATCACAGGCAAGGATATTGTTTCAAAATGTGACTTAGTGCCCTTGCTATCGGGCGTCGATTAAGCTAAATTTTTCCTCGTATGTCGATAGACGAAAAGGGAATTGTGGTTGCCACCCGCGGGCGGTTGTTTGAGGTGCGGGCCGAGGATGGCTCGCGGCTGCGTTGCGAGGTGCGGGGGAAGGTCAAGGCGGAGGCCGATGCTGTATCGCCGGTGGCAGTGGGCGATGATATCCTGTTCAGTCGCACCAGCGATGGTCGGGGGGCAATCGAGAAGGTGCTGACACGGCGAACCCGTTTCGGTCGCCCGGCCAAGGGAAGCGAAAACAAGCTCCAGATTATCGCCGCCAACCTCGACCGGCTCTGTATTGTTGTTTCGATCAAGTCACCGCCGCTGAAAACCGGGCTGATCGACCGATTTATAGTCGCCGCCCGGATCGGCCACATGAAACCGACAATCATCTTCAACAAAACCGATCTCGAGCCGCCCGAGGATTTCGACCAGATTGTGGCCGCCTATCGGTCGCTCGGTTTTGACCATTTTGCGACCTCCGCCGAAACCGAGAATGGTATCGACGAGCTTCGCCGATATCTCGTCGGCCACCGGTCACTTTTTGTCGGGCACTCCGGCGTGGGCAAATCGAGCCTGCTGAACGTGCTGATACCGGATTTGAACTTGAAAACCCGCGAGGTTTCGACCTATACTAACCGGGGAAAACATGCCACCACCAGCATTGAACTGTTTGAACTGCCCTCGGGCGGCTATATTGTCGATTCGCCCGGGCTGAAGGTGATGGGGTTGTGGGAGGTCGACCGCGAGGAGTTGCCGCTGTTTTACCCCGAGTTCGAGCCTTACCGTGACCACTGCCGGTTTTCCGGGTGCAGCCATACTCACGAGCCGGATTGCGCTATCAAAGAGGCACTCGAAAAAGGGGAAATTCACCGGTTTCGATATGACAATTATCTCGCGATTGCGGAATCTTTGGGATAATTCTCGGCGTTAAGATAACAAAACATAACAAGTTACCGATAAACATAAATATGTCGACCAGGGATGTAGAATTTAGAGTTGGTGTTGTTGTGCTACTGGGAATTGTGCTCTTGGCGGGCTCACTTTACTGGCTGCAGGATTACCAGCTTGAGCGCCATGCTCAACGAGTAATGGTGAGGTTTGACGATGTCGGCACGCTGGCGATCGGCGACAAGGTGACTGTTTCGGGGGTTCGCAAGGGAAAGGTGTCTAACCTGGAACTGGCCCGCGGCGGGGTGGTGGTGGAGCTTCTTATGGCTCGGGACGTGCTCCTGACCAGCGACGCCCGGTTTGTTATTAAAAACCTGGGCGTGATGGGTGAGCGGTATATCGCGGTCAAAAACGGCACCGACTCGATCCTGCTGGACCTTTCGCTGGTAATCGACGGCCAGTACGACACTGGACTGCCAGAGGTGATGGGCTTGCTGGGCGACATGATTGTCGAACTGCGCAATCTGGTCCGTTCGTTTAAGAATAGTATCGGCTCCGACTCTTCCCTGAAGAAATTCGACAACACCGTGCGCAATCTCGAATCGGTATCGTCATCGCTGGCGAACTACATGAAACGCCATGAGACTCATCTTGACAGCACTGTCAGCAATTTTCTTGATGCTTCCCGCTCGCTCAACCGGGTGCTGGCCGACAACGCCACCAGGGTGGACTCGGTAGCCACGCGTTTCGACCGGATGTCAATCAATCTCGAAGAATTCGTGCACCAGCTTGACACGCTGTCGACATCGGCCCGGCAATTCGCCGATAATCTCAATAACTCCGAGGGCACCCTGCAGTTGCTGATGGAAGACCGGCGGCTGTATGACGATTTGCGCAAAACGGCCGACAATGTTGATGATTTGATTAACGACATCCGCGCCAACCCCCGTAAGTACATAAACTTGAAAGTGGAGATATTCTAACCGATGGGCAAATTCACCCTCGCCTTTGGCCTGCACAATCACCAGCCGGTAGGAAACTTCGAAGCGGTTTTCGAGGACGCCCATCAGAAAGCATACGCTCCCTTTATTGATCTGCTGAAAGACTACGACAATATCTCGCTCTCGCTGCACCAGTCCGGGATTCTCTGGCGCTGGCAGGAGCGTGCCCACCCCGAATATTTCGAGATGATCGGATCGCTGGTTGATGCCGAGCGGATCGAGTTGATGACTGGCGGCTTTTATGAACCGATTCTGACTTCGATTCCCGAAAAGGATATTCAGGGACAGATCGCGATGCTGAATGATTATATCGAGAGTCATTTCGAATCAACGCCCGATGGCTTGTGGCTTACCGAGCGGATCTGGGAACCGCATCTGCCGAAAATTCTGGCGCAGGCGGGGGTGAAATACCTTCCTGTCGATGACACGCATTTCATCTATTCCGGCATGGAACTGAGTCAGCTTAACGGACCGTACGTTACCGAGCACGAAAACCACCGCGTAACGCTGTTGCCGATCTCCAAGCGGCTGCGCTACCTGATACCATTCGGCACGATTGACAAGTTGATGGCTGAGTTGCGCGCTATGGCTGAACGTGATCCGGAGGGGATGGCGATATATGCCGATGATGGTGAGAAATTCGGGGTCTGGCCCCACACTCACGAGCATTGTTATGTCGATCGCTGGCTGCCTAACTTCTTCGATGCCCTGGCAGCTAACTCCGATTGGCTCGAGGTGGTACCGCTGAAGCGGGCGGCAGCCGCCAAGCCGCTCGGCACCGCCTATCTGCCGTCAAGCTCATACGCCGAAATGCTCCACTGGTCGTTGCCGCCGGAGGCGTTTGTCGAGTACGAGCTGTTGGAACAACATCTCAAGGAACACTCGCTGTTGGATCGGTTTGGCCGTTTCGTTCGCGGTGGACACTGGCGCGGGTTTCTAATCAAGTACGCCGAGTCCAATTTGATGCACAAGAAGATGCTTTATGTGTCGGAAAAGCTGGCGACGATTGAGGAAAACGCATCGGTCAACCAGAAGGCGGAGATTGACGCGGCCCGTGATCGTCTGTATGCCGGTCAGTGCAACTGCCCGTACTGGCATGGTGTCTTTGGCGGCCTGTATTTGCCGCATATTCGCCAGGCGGTTTACGGAGGTCTGATCGAAGCGGACGACCGTCTGAATCAGATCGCCGGGCGACCGGCGCCCGAGATCAAAATGCTGGACTACGATGCCGATGGTTCGGACGAGATCGTTTATGACGGCGATTCCCTGATGGCGGTCTTCAAGCCGTCGCGCGGCGGCACTCTAACGGAACTGTCGATGAACAAGCACGGCTTTAGTGTCACCGATACGCTCACGCGCCGCAAGGAAGGTTATCACCGTAAGATTGAGATGGCGGCCCGTGGCGGCAGCAGCAACGAGACCGCCTCGATACATGATATGGTAGTTGCCAAGGAGGAAGGCCTGGAACGGTTCCTGGTCGATGACTGGTATGTCAGGCGCTGCCTGATCGATCACTTTATCACCGCCGAGACCGATCTCGAACAGTTCGATTCCGGGCGGTTTGGCGAAGAGGGCGACTTTGTCCTCGAGGCGTATTCTTACGAGGTCGACGAAGCCTCTGCCTGCATAACCTTGAGTCGCGATGGATTCATCCGGCGGACGCATGAAACGATCCCGGTTCACATGGTAAAGCGCATTATCATCAATGACGCCGCGGCCCGGATCGATGTCGAATATCTACTATCCACTTCGCGCAGTAAACCGATCGAGGTGATCTTTGCGGTGGAGAACAATTTCAATTTCCAGGCCGGACACGCCGAGGATCGCTATATCCTGATCGACGGCAATCGTCCCGACGAAGCATATCTTGATTCTGTCGGCCGCCACCCGCAGGCCCGGACATTTGCGATGATGGACGATTATCGCGGTATCGCTGTTGGGGTCACCACTGATCGGCCCGGAGAGATTTGGCACCTTCCGTTGTTCACCGTCTCGTTGTCCGAAGCGGGCTTTGAGAAGACCTACCAAGGGACAACCTCGCTGGTACGATTTGGCCTGCGCCTTTCTCAAGAACCGGTGAGATTGAGCCTGTCGCTTCATACCGGCACGGTTGAGCAACTCGGTGGCTTGGTCGGGCGATTGTCGGAAGCCGATACACGCGTCAGATAGGCCGGTTCTACGGTTCAGGGCGCTGGTTCCGGTGACAACCGGGCAATGGTGTACCGGACCGATATTTCTTTTGTCTTTTCCCCTCAAGACTTATATCTTCCTATCATGCTGTCTGAGATAGTGGATATAATGTCGAACTGTCGGCACTGTGTGGTGCTGACCGGCGCCGGAATCTCGGCGGAGTCGGGTGTGCCGACTTTCCGCGGTCAGGATGGCCTGTGGGGCAAGTTTCGCGCCGAGGAGCTGGCCACGATGGAGGCGTTTGTAGCAAATCCGACGCTGGTCTGGGAATGGTACAACTGGCGACGAGAACTGATGGGCAAGGTTGAACCGAATCCGGGTCATTACGCGATCACGCAACTGGAGAAGCTGTTCGACCGCTTCACGCTGGTTACGCAGAATGTCGACGGCCTGCATCGACTGGCCGGATCCGAGCGCATCCTGGAGCTTCACGGCAGTATCTACCGCAACAAATGTGCTTCGTGCAATCAGCCGTTTGCCGACGATCTCCATATTGATCCCGACAGCATTCCGAGTTGCGCATCCTGCGGTGGGCGGATTCGCCCCGATGTTGTCTGGTTCGGCGAAATGCTCGACCCGGAGATAATCAGGACCGCCTTCGAGGAGTCGGAGCGGTGTGACATCTTTCTGTCGATTGGCACCTCGGCACTTGTGCATCCGGCCGCTTCGCTGCCGGCGATGGCCAAACGCCGGGGCGCGACACTGGTGGAAATCAATCTGGAGCAGACTCCGCTCAGCCATGTAGTCGATTATTTCGTCGGGGAGAAATCGGGCGAGTTTATGCCGCGGCTGGTCGAGCAACTTCAGGGGAGGGAAGCTTCCAAATAGCTGCATCCCCCGGCGGAGTCGGCCGTATAAGCTTTTGAACAGCAACCGGGTGGCATCAAACGAACAGGAATACACGACATCTGATAAGCCTCGGCATGATCGCAGTCCTGCTGCTGCTGGCTGGATGTGTGTATTACAACACCTTCTACAACGCCCGCAAGGCGTTCAACGAGGCCGAGAAAGTACGCAGGGACACCCGGTACAAAACCGTCCGCCTGAATGTCTCCAAGTACAACCTCGCGATCGAAAAATCGCTCAAAGTGATTGAAAACCATCCGAATTCGAGTTGG
>DAOWIC010000281.1 GCA_030641085.1 Calditrichota bacterium | reverse complement strand
TGGATATTAAGCACGTCGCCCTCGTCCTTGACAACGATTCCCACATCTTTATCGAAGACCTTCCGCGTCATCTGAAAATCAGCGGTTGTGGTCGTATCGGCGGTAACGAGTACGCCGGTCATTTCAACCGTTCCGAATTCGAGATGAGTCACTTTGATCGTGTACGTCCCCTGCGTGACATTCGTAATAACGAACTTGCCGTCCATATCAGTTAGTGCCCCGTGGCTGGTGCCGATGAGCAATACCGACGCACCCACGATCGGGTCGCCGGACTCGGCATCGGTGATCGTTCCGGTAATCTTACCCGGCGATTTCGCCTGAATAATCATTGTCACCATGATCAATATGATCGTGAGAACCAGATACGGCACTGAGGTTTTGAGACGCATAATCCACCTCCGGATTTGAAGTTTTTTGGTTTCTATCTCTGAGGGGATTACATAATAAAGACCGATTTCTTCCCGATAATGTTTAATCAGGCCGACAATAGCCGGGCGGGTGGTTTCAAGTCGTTATGATTCAGGGTGGTATAGCACAAAAAAAGAGCGGATCGACGACCCGCTCTTCGGTAATTCGATATCCGGATACAATTATTAAAGAACCAGTTCCGAACGCGAACGGTGGATCTTTTCGAAGCTGTCGGATGATATGACATAATACCATTCAGCAAAGCGCGCGTTCAGGCCCCCGGCAATCCCGCGGCCGGTCTGAACCTTGCGTGTCCACTCATCCACCTTGTCGGCCTTCTCTTTGTTGGCGCGGTCCTGATCGGTCCAGAGGCTTTCTTCCTTGCTCTCGAAATCACGGTTCGATGGATTCTGCGGCTGCTTGAAATAATTCTCGTCAAACTCGGCGGTGATAAACAGGTAACGGTTTTCCGCCGTCTTGTCCTCTGAGCTCGCCGCTGTTCCGGCCGTAACCGCCAGCCCGGAGCCGATCACCACCTCACCAAAACGGAGCCGGTAGATAATACCGTCGGTTGTGTGCGTCCACAACTCGCCCTCGTTGGCTAATAGTTGCCCATCCTTCCCGAGGTAAAAACCCTTCGACTGCAGCGACCGCATGTCGGAGCGGGAGATCTGCTGGCTCTTGTCCCCCTTGAGCGTCGCCGACAGCCCGGTCGGTTTCGGACGCACCCCGACAATCGCTAACTGCGCCAGCGTGTTGACCATCTCGTTCGTCATGGTCGTATCGACCTCACGGTTACGATCCGCTTTCCACTGGTCGTCGCTCATGCGCAGAGTCAGATCGTCACGGTTCACAATCGAGAGCGTCCGCTCGTTGATCGAGTAATTCTTAAGCGACAGTCTCTCTATCTTCTTGGCGGTCAGACCGAGCAGATCGGTGTTGATCCAGT
The DNA here is from genome assembly GCA_030641085.1 of Calditrichota bacterium. Taxonomy (GTDB): domain Bacteria; phylum Zixibacteria; class MSB-5A5; order GN15; family FEB-12; genus DAOWIC01. Next base: position 3,689 of record DAOWIC010000281.1, on the reverse strand, counting down.
CCTCGAAGCGGGTGGAGATATCGATATCCATCCGCACCGCGTAGACCCGGTTCTGCCCCGGAACCCGGACCAGCCGGATATTCTGGCGACCCTCGACCTCTTTGCCGATAATGAAGTCCGCCAGTACCCGGTCGCTTTCGCCTTTGATAGTCACCCGCTGCCCGCGACCTTGAAGACCGGCGGTTTCGTCGAGCGGATCGATCACGCCGCAGGCGACATGGTCGGAAACATTATCCGTGCGGAAATCATCCTTCTTAATATCAATTACACCCGCCGCCGTTCTCGCCAGCCGATCCTGACCGTCGGCGGGATAGTTATGATGCGACGGTATGGTCCAGCGACCGTCGGAGAATGTCACTTTGAACGGTTTGGCCCGCCCGGTCTGCTGATCGAAGTCCACCACTTCGAGCGTGGTGGCGCTGTTGGGATCGGTAAAATCCGGAAAGAACGGCTCGCCCCGGTCGAGAAAGGCATCGGGAGTGATCTTGCCCGGCGAGAAGATGGCCGCCAGAACAAGCAGTCCAACGGCTACCGCACCGAATATCATAGTCTTTTTAGTCTCGTTCATAGCTTAGCTCCTTAACCTCCGGGCCGCCGCGGCACCCTCCTGCTCTCGTTTCCGCCGCCTGACGAAAACCATGACACCGAATGCAAAAACCGGAATCGGCGGCAGCAACACCGCCATCGTCTTGATCCGGGTTTGAATCGACCTGATCTCGCGGCCCATGTTCTCCTTGCCGGTTTGAATACGCGCCTCTTTCTGGGCCTCGATATTTTTCTTGAGCGCCTCGAAGCGGCGGTTCTCAACCTCCTGGAGATTCTTGGCCATGATCTGCTTGGTCTGGTCGTCAAGGTCGGGGCGGCTGCGGACCTCGGCGACCTTCTGGGTAAGCCGGTTCTGCGCGTCGGTCAGCGCCCGCTGGGCCTCCTGCTCGGCCTCCTTCTCTTCCTCGATACGGCGCTGAGTGAATATCTCAGTCTGGGCGACTACTGTTTCGAGAGTACGGTGTTTGATCCGCTTTTTGCGCAGCTCAATGAACGAATCGTCGCCCATCAGATAATCCATGCAATTGAGGAAGAAACTGATATTGTCGAAATTGAGCATCTCAATGCCCCGATCGCGCATCATGAAAAACTGTTCTGAGATGAAATCGATATCGGCGACAACAATAGCGTTTACCTCGTGCGACCTGCCGTCGGTGTCGACCGCCGTACCATGAATCCGGCCGGCCAGGTTATACGCTTCACCTGACGGACTTCGGCGCGGGTTGCGATTGATACCGAAACCCATAAAACCGCGCTGAACCACTTGGTTCCATAGCAGTAGGCCGGAAAGGGTGCCGGTGCGCAGTAGTGGTTCGAAAGCGAATTTGCTCCCCAGTGCCCGGAACAGATAGCCCGGGTAGATCACCACCATCTCCTGAAGACCGGCTGTGGCCAAGTTGGTCCGGGAGAACGGCTCGGCGTTGCCGTTGCCTTCGCCGATGAAGATAATCTCCGGCTGGAGTTCCTGAAGGTCAGGGTGTGGATTAAAGGCGTCCCAGACAATCTGGTCGCCACTGAAATTCACGCCCAGAGCATTCATGAAGTTGGCCAGGTTGCCTTTCGGCTCCGGTTGCTGCTGAGCGTTTTGCATGAACGGACTGCGGTTCGCCCCGGCTGGTACTATCGGTGACAGGGTGACATTGAAGACCGGAACCGGATCGGCCAGTATCAGGGTAGGGTGGCCGGACAACACGTAATTCTGAAGATTGTTCATCTCCGGCTGAGTCAACGACGACGGCAGAACCACCAGCAGGCCGTCGAGCTCCTCGACAATCGGCTCTTTGGCACTGACCTGCACCACCTCGTACTGCTTGCGCAGTTCTTCGACAATTGGCCACGAGGGCGTGCTGGACATCATCTGATAATTGAACTCGCCGAATACTTGCGCCCCGGTGGTGAGCACGCCCACTTTCATGCGGCTGGATTTGGCCGCCTCGCGGATAGAGCGTACCAGCTCATACTCAACCGGATAGCCGCGTTCAAAAAACGGGATCACTTCCTCATTCACGCCACTGGTAAAGGCAACCCCCATGAAGACATCGGTGTTACCCGATCGGGCGCTCGAGGCGCTCATCACTCGGCGCGGCATTATGCCGAATTTCTCGCGTGCGTCGCGGGCCTCGGCAGTGAACGGTTCCGTATCGTGTATCAGCACCTGGATTCGGTCGCCCGCCGCCGCGGAAATCTCGTTCAGTTTACCCAGCAGGTTGGCCCGTGTCTGCACCACCTCGCGCGGCACCTCCGGACTCACAAACGCCTGCACCAGCACCGGCCGATCCTCGGGCAGTTCATCCAGAAGTCGCTCGGTTTCATCCGAAAGCGAGTAAAGCTGCTCGGCGGTAACATCGAGACGCCACGACCAGTTGCTCACAATCGAATTCAGGCTGGCCACCGCCACGATCAACGCAGTCGCTCGAACCAGTTGATGGATCCAGAACCGGTAGCCGCCCGCCTCCAGCGGCCAGTGGCGACGGCCGATGATGACGACGTTGAAGTACAGCATGGTGCCCGCCAACGTTACGAAGAAGACAATCGACGACAGGCTGATCAACCCGCGGGCAAAGTCGGCAAAGGCGGCAATCACGCTCAGTGGTGACAGCAGCGCCTGAACCCAGTCGGACAGAACGAAACTGGCCGAATCGATAAAAATCAAGAACGAGCAGAGGACCATGCCCAGGATGAACGCGACTGTCACGTTCGATGTCAGCAGCGAAGCAAACATGCCCACCGCCAGAAGGGCTGCTCCGATTAGCCAGTAACCGATATAATTGGCCAGCATCAATCCGATATCAGGGCTTCCCAGCCAGAACAGAACGATCACATGGCTGAGCGACAGCAGCAAGGACGCGGTCAAAATCCCCAGTACCGCCATGTACTTGCCGAGTACGACCTCAAGGTCGGTGGCCGGCAGCGTCAGCAACAGTTCATCGGTACCCTGCTTGCGTTCGTCGGCCCAGATGCCCATAGTCAGGGCCGGGATAAAAAACAGAAGTAGATACGGAAAGTAAGCATTCAACTGATCCAGATTGGCCAGGTTGTTGGCGAAAAAACGCTCCTGCCAGAAAGCCGCCGCCGCGCTGAGAAATATAAAGAGCGTTATAAAAACATACCCGGTCGGGCTGCTGAAGTAGGAGCGCAGGTTTCGCCTGCAGATGGCCCAACTCAGATTCCAGTTTATATTCATTGCTTGTCCCCCTCCGACAACGTCGACTCGCTCGTACAACCGTGACCGGTCAGATCGTAAAACGCCTTCTCAAGCGAACCCTGCTGTCGCATCTGATCGGCGGTGCCGTCGAACACAAGACCGCCGTCGTGCACCAAAAGCACCCGTTGAGCGACCGCCTCCGCCTCATGAAGGATATGGGTGGAGATCAGGATCGTTTTGGACTCACCCAGACGACTGATATTGGTGCGGAAATCGCGAATCTGGTTCGGATCAAGCCCGGCTGTCGGTTCATCCATGATAAGCACCTCCGGATCATGCAAAAGCGCCTGGGCCAAACCAACCCGCTGGCGATAACCACGCGAGAGCTTGCCTATCGGTTTTTCCAGAACCTGTTGCAAAGCGCAGAGATCGTTGACATACTCCAGCCGCTCTTTCAATCGGCTGTTTTTCAGGCCGCGCGCCTCGCCAAAAAAGCGCA
>DAOWIC010000142.1 GCA_030641085.1 Calditrichota bacterium | reverse complement strand
TCGACTGATAACAGTCACTTGCACGATATGACATAGACGGCTCCGCTCTACGGGGCCGTCTTTTTTTCTGCATCCGTTGGCACCGGCGGCGTGATCATGGCCAGTTCACCCTTCGGATCGAGTCTGACGTCCGCCAGTGGCGACGCGCTCTCGAACCGCAGGACATTGATCTCCCTGAAGCGGCTGGTTCGCTTCAATTGCGAACTGCCATCCTCAAAACGCGCCTCTACCTCCACCGGCATTTTCAAAGTACCGCGATTCTCCACCCGGATTTCCGTAACGTAGCCATCGGCGGCCGGTGTCGAATTCTGAGAGGTTATTTCGCATGACAGGTACTTACTGGATCGCACCCACTGATCAAAAAACCAGGTCAGGTCCTGCCCGCTTTCATCCTCGCATACCTGCTCGAAATCGGCCGTACCCATCCGGCGCCCGGCAAAATCATCAAGACACCGCAAGTAGATTCGATCAAACGTCTCTTGCCCGAGCAAATTGGCCAGCGCGCTGATGACACAGAACCCCTTACCGCGGATAACCGCGTTACGGTAGCTGTAGTCACGGTTGTACATGTCGGCGGTGGTGGCATCCATGCGAGTGTCATGTCCCTTGATGGCTGCCTTGAGGTAATCATTCATGATATCCCGGTGCCAGCGGTGACTCAGATCGCAGTCGCGCATATACTCGCGGTCGGCGTAAAGCCCCAGTCCGATCATCAGCCAACCCATATCCTGCGGATCTTTCTCAAGCACATGCTCCCACCAGTACTGATGGCCGATCTCGTGCGCCGTTATCCACTGCCAGTACGCCTCGGGCTGTTCGACCATCCGCTCCTGACCATGGATCTCCACAATGCCGGTCGCAACCGGGGAGCCGCCGACCGGGTTGTCCAGACCGGGGATGATTGTCAACGTCGCATGCGGATAAAAACCAAACCGTTCGCGGTAAAAGCCGATAATATCCACGGCCGTCGCCACCAGACTTTCGGCGCACGCCTTCCCGCTATCGGTATAGAGCGCCCGAACCGATACATCGCCCGCCATGTCGGTCAGGACTCCCAGATCGCGCCCGATTACAAGCCCGAAGGAACGCACTCCGGTCGCTATGTAGGATGATGAACTCGGGTCATACCTGCCACTGGTCGCCGCCACGAATTCGGGCGGAAAATAGAGCCGGACATTATAGTCGTCGTGTCCGTGATACTGTTCGCCCCACCACAGTTTCGGGTGCCAGTTCGATTCACGCAGCGGATTTTCCTCGGTGAGGGCGGAGTCGATATCACTCTTCTCCATCGAGTTGACAAATATCTCCGCCTCGGCTCCAGGCAACAGCGGATCGGGCAGCTTTACGATCAACGGCGGACCCTGATCCTCGGGCGCCAGTTCGGACAGCGCCATAGGTGTTCCGTTGATTCGCAGTCTGAGGTGATAGCCACCGATGAGACTGCGATTGAATGCAAGGTGAGATATCGGCCGCTCGGTAGTGTTCTTCAGAAAGATCGTTTCGGATATTCTCAGACCCTGATGGTCGGGATCCATCCGGCAATCGATATAGTACTGCGCCCCGGGTGGTTCCTGAGGAATATAGAACCCCTCCGCCGCCCTGCTTGATGGCACCGCCAAAGACAGTGTTATAACGCTCGCCAAAAGAAAAAAGACTCTCCGCCTGTGCATCCTGATCCTTCCGTCTTTTTGCTCGATACTCAGATTGCGATGCTATGGTTAAGCTACCGTCTTTGCTGAACGGAGGCAAGTTTCAAAAATCAAGTCTACGAGCGACGGGTACGAGTGGACCCGACATATATAGCGGTCAGCGTAACCACCGCACCGATCAATTGTATCCATGTCAGGTATTCGCTAAACAGGAAAAATCCCCAGACAGTCGCCAACACCGGCTGTAATAGCAGAATCAGTCCCCCCTTGGAGATATCGATCCTGGGCAATCCACTGGCGATTGCCCACCAACCCAGCGCCTGAGCCACTACCGCCAGGGCGATTAGCACCAGCCAGGTGCGACCGTCGGGCGGCAGAAACGGATCGCTCTCCACCCATCCGGACAAACCGAGAATCACCGCGCCGAAAAGCGACACCCAGGCCACGAGGGTTACAAAATGTGGACAGTCCTCCCTCTGGCCGGCGACTTTGAGCGTCACCAGATAGTTGGCATACACAATGCCGGTCGCCAGCCCGAGAAGAACCCCCTCGATATAACGCAGCGAAAACTCGATCTCGCTGCCGTAACCAGCCAGCAGGGCCACGCCGATTATGGCCGCGATCGCGGATGAAAAGAATTTGAGACTGAGTTTTTCCTTGAAAATGAAGAAGCTGAGAATAGCGGTCCAGAAAACTTGCGTGTTGGCCAGAATAGTCGCCATACCCGCGCCCGCATAAATGATCGACCGATGCCACAGAAACAGGTCCAGAAAGAAAATCGTCCCGGCCAGTGCCGTCCATTTCATCATCCGAGCGGATATGCGAATTTTATGACCGGCCGCCACTGACCAGCCGAAAAGAATTATCGCCCCCAGAAACAGCCGCCAGAAGCCAATCGCGGTCGGACCGAGAACATCCTCGTCGATCATCTTCACAAAAACCGGCGCGAAACTTACGCAAACCGCCCCGAACGCCAGCAGGAGATAGAATTTTGCGGTGGATTGATTCAAAGGCAAATTCATCTGCCTATGATATGGGTATTAAGAAAATAGGCAAGAGCATTTTTGATCGTCGGCGGTGACCGTCGGCGCTAATAATCCTGCCAGCGATAATCGGCCGATACAATCAGGCCGATCAGAGACCAGAAAAGAACCATCGAGGTTCCCCCGTAGCTGACAAACGGCAGCGGCAGACCGGTTACCGGCATAAAGCCCAGAGTCATACCGATATTGACTAGAAACTGAAACATGATAATCGAAGCCGCGCCCATCACTATCAGTGACGCGAACCGCGACCGGCAGCGTGCCGCAATGCGCACGGCGCGGTAGAAGATGACCGCGAACAGAAACAGCACCACCATCGCTCCGATCAGGCCGAATTCCTCGCCCAGCACCGAAAAGATAAAGTCGGTGTGTCGTTCTGGCAGAAAATCCAGGCGGGTCTGCGAACCATGGAAAAGACCCTTGCCGAATATTCCTCCCGAACCGATGGCGATCTTGGACTGGATTATCTGATACCCGGCGCCGCGTGGATCCCGCCCGGGGTCGAGAAATGTCAGAATACGAAGTTTCTGGTAATCGGCCAGCCGTCCCCACAGGAACGGCGTGATTGCGCCAAAGGCCAGATTAGCCACAACCGTGTATATGCCGAAAAGCATCCCCAGCCGCAGATAAAACAGAAATGCGAGCAGCACCCCGATGTAGATCGACCAGGCCAGCCAGTGCGACGCCGTGATTAACGAGACCATTGGTGAGAGGATCAGGATGAGATAAGTCGGCGACAATCCGGACCAGAACCAGAGCGCAAACAGCATGACAAAAAAGACCAGCGACGTGCCCAGGTCCGGCTGCTTCAAAATCAACATCGCAGGCAGAAGCACGATCGGCGCCGATATCGCCAGTCGCCTGATGTTCACCACCGGAAGCTTGGTGTAGGCTAAAAACCTCGCCACGGCGCATAGTACGGCTATCTTGGCAAAATCAGAGGGTGAAAAATTGATCGGACCGAAACTGAACCAGCGATAGGCTCCCATGCGCGGCGTGCCCACGACCAGCACCAGCAGCAACAGCACGATCGCCAGACCGTACAGGAGATAAGCCGAAAAATCGAATAGCTTTAACGGGAGATGCACCACGGTGGCGAAGGCAATCAGCGCAAAGGCCAGCCATAGCAACTGCCTCAGGTAGTACTCCTGTTTGTAGATTGAGTCGGCATGATGCTGAGCCGACATAATCAGCATTACCCCAATGAGCGACAGACCCAGGGCTGCGCCAATCAGCTTCCAGTCCAGCGAGGAGTAATTCAGAATCATTCGCCCGCCTCCGTCTCCGTCGCCGCGATCTGATTCAGACCGAGTTTCTTTTCCATGTAGGCCCGGATCACCTGACCCACCATTGGCGCGGCGACATCCGACCCGTGGCCCGCGTTTTCAATGATGGCGCAGACTACAATCTCCGGCCGATCCAGCGGCGCCATACCGACAAACCAGGAGTGATTCTCACCGTGGGGATTCTCGGCCGTTCCGGTCTTGCCACCGATCGAATACAAGTCGTTTCTCAAGTGCCGGGCGGTGCCGTGTTCTCCCTCAACCACCAGTCTCAACCCCTCCATGAGTACGTCGAGCGTTTCTTCTGAAAAGGGCAACCGAAATGACACCTTTGGTGCAAGGACTGTCTCCTCCCCGAACGGCTGAATGATCTTCTTCACAATGTGAGGCTGGTAAACGACGCCGTCGTTGGCCAGCCCGCAAAAAAACTGAGCCACCTGAAGCGGCGTGGCGAGAAGTTCGCCCTGCCCGATGGAGTTATTCATCGCCAGCGCTCGGGTCCATTGGTTGACCCCGTAACGCTTGTCGTAGTATTCACTGTTTGGGTTCAGGCCGGGCGATTCGTTCGGCAAGTCCAGTTCGGTGATGCTGCCGAATCCGCACAGCCCATAGTATTTGCTCAGACCGTCAACGCCAAGTTTCAGACCGAGCTGATAGAGGTAAACATCGCATGATTGCTCGATTGCGTGCGCGGCTGTAGTCGTGCCGTGTCCCCTCGACTGCCAGCAACGAAAATATCGATTACCGAACTGCATGCCGCCCAGACATGGCTTGAACACCGAGTTCGGAGTGATGATGCCCTCCTCGAGACCACCCCCGATTGCCACCAGCTTGGTCGTGGAAGCGGGCGGATAGAGACCGTTGAGCGGGCGATTCAGAAGCGGGTGGGTACTGTCGCTGCGAATCTCCTCCCAGAGATCTTCGGGAATTACCGACGAAAATATATTAGCATCAAACCCCGGCCATGAGGTCATAGCCAGCAGCTCACCGTTGCGCGGATCGATCGCCACCACCGCCCCACAACAGAACGTGTCCAGCGCCTGGGTGCATGCGGTCTGAAGGTCGTTGTCAATCGTCAGCATCAGGTTGGCGCCCGGAATCGACGGTACCGGCGGTTTTTCTTGATAGGGGCCGAGGATATGACCGGCCGCGCTCACCTCGATGTAGGCCGTCCCTTCCCGTCCGCGCAGAAGGAAATCATACTGCTTTTCCAGCCCCTTCTTGCCGATTGTGCTGCCGAGGTAGTATTCTACCTGATCGGTCCGCTTCATATCCTCTTCGGACACCTCGCCCACATAGCCGGTAAACGACTCACCGCCAAGATCGTGATTAAAGCGCCGCACCTGCTCCATATGGTAGGTCACGCCGGGGAAGCGGTCGCTCTGTTCTTCAAGGATCGCCACCATTTCAAACGGTATATCGCGCTTGACCGATGCCGGTTGATAGCGACTGACTGTGTTCTTGCAGATGCGTCTGCGGATCTCGGTCGTATCCAGGCCGAGAAGCAGCGACAATTCCGGCAGAGTTACACCGGCGATCTCCTCGGCGGGCACCACGGACACCGTGTACGAGGGTCGGTTTTCGATAATTACCCGCCCCTCACGGTCGGTAACCACGCCGCGCCGCGGAAAGACCGGCTGCACTCGGATACGGTTATTTTCTGACTGTACAGCCAGTTCGGCGTGGCTTACTATTTGAAGCCGCACCAGTCCGCCGAACAAGACGAGAAAGACAGCCGCCAGGGTCACATAGCTGAGTTTCTCTCGACCGGCGAGCGTAAGTTTAAAACGATCCATGGGACGTTAGAAATTCGATTTTAGTTTTTCCAGCGTGAGCCGTCTATCCTTAACGAGGAAAAATAGCCACGCGATAACCAGCGTATATACAGTGCCCGGAAGCGCTTTGGTCAGAAGCAGAAGGAAGAATCCGCCGGATGGATTCAGGATCAATAGCATGATGTTGTGAACAAGAACACCTCCGAACACAAGCATCAGGCGCGAAAAAAGTGATTCCAGATTCAAGCGCTGCCGCATATGATACGCAACCATGCCAATCAGCGCGAGCAACAGCGCCTGCCAGCCGAGCAGGCCCGACTGCGGTAACCCGGCAAATCCAACAAGCCCCGCCAGGAATCCGAACCAGACCGTCACCAATTCCGACTTATACAGCGCCACCAGGAGAACCATTAGCACCGTCAGGTTGATCGAAACGCCATAGACGGCCGTGATGTCACCGAGGAAAACCTCGTGCAGCGCGATCAGCCACAGGTATAGCAGAAATGGAATCACGCGCATCATCGCTCGCCCGTCCTCAGGACAAAGAGTTCTTCTACCGAGCGGAAATTAACAACCGGTTCTACTTTCACGCGACAGAATGGCGCCAGGTCGGGTCGTACAACCTCGGTCACAGTGCCAACTGTAAGCCCGGCCGGATAGACGCCACCCAGACCGGAGGAGAGAATGGAATCGCCGACCGCTATCTTTCCCTGGACCGGGAAATTATCCAGAATCATTCCTTCTGGTGCGGTAAATTTGATAATCCCCATCTCGCGGCTGGTCGCCACGCGGGCCGCTACCCGGTTGGAGGGATCGGTCAGAAGCTGCACGGTGGCGAAATCAGGTCCGACCGAGGTAATCCGACCGACCAGCCCCTCGCGATTGATTACCGGCTGATCAATCTGCACCGTATCACTGCTGCCTTTGTTGATCACGACCGATATCGGCAGATAGGAGCCAGCCACCGAAATGACTCCAGCCGGCACGAGCGCATATCCCGGCCGCGGTTCAAAACCGAGGACACTGCGCAGCCGCGCATTTTCACGACCCGCCTCGATATACATCGACAACATCATCGAGGCCTCGGTCAGTTGCCGCTGTAGTCGTCGATTGTCATCGGCGACCGAACGCAGATCGCCCACACTGTTCTTTATGGTAGCGAACGGGTAATAGAAGACCCTGAAGATAGTGTCTTCGGTGAATGACGTGATAGATGGTGGGGCGACGACAAACAGAATGGAAAGCAACACAACGGCGCCTAAGTGGATATTTCTCAGGTGCTTTGAAAAAAGATTAGTTAACCGCCTCATCTCTTACATTTCTTGTGGCGGCATCCGTGCCGCGGAGACCTCTCAGTCAACGTTGTCCATCAGAGCGAGAATATCCCCCGGGGAGCCAGCCTCCATCATTTTCTTTCGGTTTTCCGCCGATTTCATCAGGTACGACAACCGTGCCATCACGTTCAGGTGAGCTCCGATAGCATCCTCCGGTGCCGCGATGAGAAAAAACAAGTGTACCGGTTTGTGGTCCATGGCGTCGAAGTCGATCCCCTGCGAGGTTCTGCCGAAACCGATCACGATGCCTTTCACCGCGCGAGTCTTGGCATGCGGGAAAGCCACCCCGTAGCCGACACCGGTCGTTACCAGGTTCTCACGTTCCTTGACATCACTCAGCAGTTGGTCCCGGTCCTTGACCATGGTGGAATTCGATACCAATTCCACCAGTTCATCAATAACAGCATTCTTACTGGTCGAATTAAGACCGAAGATTATCAGACTTTCGTCACAAAACTTGGACAACTTCATTATCAGGCCTTTGTTTATAGTTTCTGTGCTTCGTCGGCGAGCAGGACCGGGATATTCTCGGTAATCCGATAAGCAACCCCGCACTTATTACAGACCAGGTGGTCGTCCTTCTCCTCGTAGTCGAGCTTTTTCTTGCAGCTCGGACAAACAAGCCGATCGAGTAATTTCTGAGTAAGTGCCATATCGCCTCCGGGGCTATTCGCCGTAAACTCCCATGCGTCTGTATTTCTGCAGTCGCTCGGCCAAAAGCTGGTCCACTGGGAGTTGCTTAAGTTCCTCGAGCGCTGCCATGATCTCTCTTTTTACGGTTTCTGCCGCCTTGTCCGGGTCGCTCTGCGCGCCGCTCGGCGGTTCTTCAATAACCTTGTCGATAATCCCCAGCGGCCCCAGATCACCCGCGGCGGGTTTCAGCGCCTCCGCCGCCTCTGCTCCCTTGGCGGCCGAGCGCCACAAAATTGCAGCGCAGCCTTCCGGCGAGATTACCGAATACCAGGCATATTGCAACATCAGGACCCTGTCCCCCACGCCAATACCAAGCGCGCCGCCCGAGGCACCCTCGCCGATAATCACAACGACAATAGGAACCTTGATGCGGGACATCTCACGGATATTGCGGGCAATCGCCTCCGCCTGGCCGCGTTCCTCGGCACCGATTCCGGGAAACGCCCCGGGAGTATCGATCATAATGACAATCGGGATATCGAATTTTTGCGCCAGGTAGAAAAGGCGCAGCGCCTTGCGGTATCCTTCGGGGTGCGCCATTCCGAAATTACGGATCAGTTTCTGTTTGGTGTCGCGTCCCTTCTGCTGCCCGACGAACATCACCGGCTGGCCGTCAATCGACCCCAGTCCGCCGATCATCGCTTTGTCGTCGCCGAAATAGCGGTCGCCGTGCAGTTCAATGAAGTCGTTGCTAATACGCTGGATATAATCAAGAGTGTATGGACGTTTGGGATGGCGAGCCAGTTGCACCACTTGCCACCGCGTGAGATTCGAATAGATCTCCTCGCGCAGCTTGGTCAGCTTCTTCTCCATGGAGGCTATCTCGCCGCCGAGTTCGATACTCTCTCCGACCGAGAAATCCTTCATGTCGGAGATTTTCTTCTCCAGCTCTACTATCGGTCGCTCAAATTCCAAATGAGGTCCTTCTGCCATATTCGCCTTTCGCCCGATCTCTACAGTCCGGACTTCGCCCCTCGCCCATTACTAAGTCTTTTTCGCGTAGCAAATTTAGTAACCAAGATAAAAAATACAGCGAAAATTACAACCATAAAAAGAGCCAAAACAGTCAGCAGCACCACCCGGTTGAAGTAAAACATGGCGATTGCGAACAGTCCGTAAATGATTGCCAACAAATAGAATATCGTCACCACCCGGCGAGGCGAAAAACCTACCAGCGCCAGGTAGTGGAACAGGTGCCGCCGATCCGCCTTCATTACGTTTTTGCCCCTGAGAAGCCGGCGCACAAATGACGACAGGACCTCGATTATGGGTACCCCCAGCGCCAGCACCGGAACATACAACGCCGTGGCGGTGAACGACTTCAAGGGGATCATGAGAGAGAAAACCGCAAAGTAATAGCCAATCTGCATCGAACCTGAATCGCCCAGAAAGATCCGGGCGGGATGGCGGTTGTAATACAGAAACGGCGCCAGAAATCCGATCAGCGCCAGAAGGAAAACCAGTACCGGGCCGACCTCATAGAGCCAGCCGATTACCACCAGGGTCGTGGCGCCGATCAGCGATACGCCCGACGCCAGACCGTCGAGGCCGTCGATCAGATTGATCGCATTGGTGAGAACAACCACCCATAACACCGTCAGTACTACCGAGAAATAACCGATATCGACCGACCCGAACGGCGTGGAGAGAAGCTCGACTCTCAAACCGCCCATGTACAGCACCAGCCCGACCGCCACCTGGGCGCACAGTTTCACCCACGCCGAAACCGGCGAGAGGTCGTCGGACAAACCGACCAGCAGGATAATAAGCGCCCCGGCCAGGATGTAAACCAGCGAACCGAGGATCTCCCGGTAGAGGTCGCCGAATATCAACAGTGATACACCGACTGTAAGCCAGACAGCCACGAAGAGCGCCACGCCGCCCATGTTCGGGGTCGGTACTTTGTGCCGCTTGTGCGCGCCCGGCATATCCAGAATCCGATAGCGATGGCAGATCTTGATAACCGTGGGAATCAGCAGCAGTCCCAGCAACAGGCTGGCCACAACAGCGGTCACGTACGGTATGATTAACATGTCGATCTCAGGTTCCATTATCTGCTCTGATTAACAGCTTCAACAGGAGATTGGTGCCTAAAATTACCGGCAGCACAAAGACCGAAAACCCGTTCGGCTGGTGCGTGAGGAAGTACTTCCACACCGACATATGGTGGTAC
>DAOWIC010000115.1 GCA_030641085.1 Calditrichota bacterium | reverse complement strand
TTTCTCCAAGTTCCCCCGTCGCCCATAAGCCACGCTGAAACGGTCGTTCTCAGGAGGTCCGAATAATACCGATGCCGGAATCGACTTTGAAAATATGGCTGATGGCGTCGCGGCCGAAGACTCTGGCGGCGGCGATCGCGCCGGTTATAATTGGCAGCGCCATGGCGTTCCAGAGCGGCGGCTTTCACATTCGGGCGGCGCTGGCGGCGCTGTTCGGGGCGGTGATGATCCAGATCGGCACCAATTTCGCCAACGATTATTTTGATTATAAATCAGGCGCCGATGATAATGACCGGCTCGGGCCAACCCGCGCGACCCAGGCCGGGCTGGTCGCTCCCTCAACAATGAAAACTGCTACGGCCGTAGCTTTTGGATTGGCTTTCGCTGCCGGTATCTATCTGGTCTGGCGCGGTGGATGGCCGATTGTAGCGATTGGCCTGTTCTCAATCGCATTCGGCGTGCTCTACACCGCCGGCCCGTTCCCGCTTGCCTATACCGGTCTGGCGGATCCGTTTGTGCTTCTCTTTTTCGGACCGGTGGCGGTCGGCGGCACCTACTATGTACAGACCCTGCAGATAAACCCGACTGTGATACTTATCGGCCTTGCTCCCGGCCTTTTCTCGGTCGCGATTCTGACAGTGAACAATCTGCGCGATATCAAGAGCGACAGACTGGCCGGAAGGAAAACGCTGCCGGTCCGTTTCGGCGTGCGCTTCGCACGGTATGAATACCTTTTGTCGATCCTGATAGCAGCGCTGCTTCCGACCATAATATGCACCATCACACGGCGACAGTTTTACAGCGCGCTGGCGCTCTTGATACTCCTGCCGGCGATTGGTTCGATCAGGAAAGTCTTTACGGTCGATGGCGTCGTTCTCAACGATGTACTGGCCGCCACCGGCCGACTGCTTTTGTTGTTCAGCCTGATCTTTTCGATTGGATGGATCATATGAGAATCGTTGCCCTTGATCTTTACCGCTACCGATTACGCCTGACCCGGCCGCTCAGACTGAAGGGAGAGGAGCACGCCGAACGCGAGGGGATTATAATTCGGCTGACCGATGACGAGGACCGGATCGCATGGGGTGAGACCGCGCCGCTGCCCGGTTTCAGCCGGGAGAATTTGGCTATCGCGCACGAACAACTGATACAGTTGCGCGCGACTGTGATCGATCAGGAGATACCGCCGGAGGTCGAGAAGCTTGACGGAGCCTTTGGTGTCTGGCTGGATCATCTGAATCTGATGCCCTCGGTTCGGTTCGGGTTTGAATCAGCGACCCTCAACCTGATCGCGCAGAGCCGAAATCTCCCGTTCTGTAAACTGCTGAACCCGGACTGCCTGCGGTCGGTCAAAGCGAACGCCCTGCTGGCTGGGAGGATCGACGAGGTTGCCGAACGTGCGGCCGCGCTCAGGAAAGAAGGATACGACACTTTCAAGTTGAAGCTGGCCGGGCATTCGGTAGATGACGCGATAGAGTTAGTGAGAATCACGCACGAGGCGATTGGCCCCGATGCTGTTCTGCGCCTTGACGCCAACCGCGCCTTCGATATCAAGGACGCATATTTTATAATGGACGCCGTGGCCACCTACGGCATTGACTATATCGAAGAACCGGTGCTTAACCGCAATCAACTGATAATGCTGGCGCAGGTCAGCTCGTTACCGGTACCGGTGGCGCTCGATGAATCACTTTTGGAGATTGTTCCGGAGGACCTGCTGTCGATGAAATTCGTTCGGGTCATCATTCTCAAACCGACTTTGCTCGGCCTGGAACGGACAATGAGCTTTGTTCGCGTTGCGCAGCTTCCGAAAATCACCCCGGTGATAAGTTCCTCGTTCGAAAGCTCGGTCGGTGTCGCTGCCCTGGCCGGGGTAGCGTCTGCAATCGGCAGCGCCAACGTAGCGGTCGGGCTGGACACGCTCGGATGGTTCGCCGAGGATATCCTCGAGGCGCCGCTTCCGATTTCAGGCGGACAGTTGGATCCGGTTACGGTTGCCCGGGCCGGACAGCGCGTGGATCTCGACCGGTTGGAGAAAATCTAAGGTGAGCCGCTTCGAATCTCCGCTGGCGATCGCCGCCCGGGAGCAGGGCGACAATCCTGCTCTTCTCGGCAATGGTATCGATATATCCTGCACGCGACTGGCGCAACTCGTGACAGCGACAATTGCGCGGCTGGATGATTTAAGAATCAACCCCGGAGATCGCACAGGGATATTATCCGACAATTCCATCGAGCAAGTTATTCTGCTGCTTGCTCTAATTCATCGCGGCGCGGTAGCCTGTCCGATCAGCAGCCGGTTTCCGGACAGAACGATAACCGGGGTAATGAAGTTGGTCGATTGCAATACGCTGGTAGTCGGCCCAGCCGAGAGTGCGATGCATCAGTTGGGTGACGTAAGAAATATCGCCGTCAATAGTATCGTCAATCTATCAGCATCATCGAGCAACAGTGTTGATCTGCCTGAGATCGAACTCGACCGCGACTCCACCGTGATCCTCACCAGTGGCACCACGGCCATC
>DAOWIC010000346.1 GCA_030641085.1 Calditrichota bacterium | reverse complement strand
TAGCCCTGGTTTTAGTTGGTGAAAGCTAAACTCATCCGGATCCCATATCATGCCATCAATCTGGCCGGTTCTATCACTAAGGACGAGCTTCATGAACTGACCTCTCGCACCATCCTTAATGTCCTTTTCACGTACACACAAAAATGAAGTGATACTGTCATTCACGTCGAAATCTTCAATTCCTTTGGTCGTAGTACTTGCCATAATAACCAATCCCTCCTGTGCGGGCCAGACCAATCTGCCCGAATTTGTTCCGTGATGATCAGATCATCCAATCCAGTGGAAGCCGACGGCCCGAAGCCAGCTCATAAAAAAGCAGAATCAGCCAGATGATCGCCAGGTTTATTATCAGCCGCGCCAATCGAGAGGGAAGGGATCGTTCTCCGTCAAAAAGAAACCCGACCATGAAATAGTTGAAGGCGGTTTTTTCTCTAAACCCAACCGCGTATTTCAGCAGCGGTATAAGATAAAAAGCCACGCTGAGCAACAGCATCGCCAGGTAGTGTTTGAAAACGGGCAAGGTATCCCTCCGGGGTCGGCTGTATTATCGAGTGTATAACCTAAGATTGCGTATATTCGGTGGTTTGGCAACAGATTTGGCTTCGGTTGTCCGGTCGGCCTTAGCGCCGGAATAAAACTTGGCGACCATATGTATAAGTTATATATTGGCCTTGACTTATGAAAATACTCACGCGCTACATATTGAAAGAGCATATCGCGCCCTTCTTCTTTGCCTTTTTTACGATCACCTTCTTGCTCATTATCGATTATGTGCCGAAAATCACCGACCATGTGATCGACAAGGATATCTCGGTCTGGGTGGCGCTGGAGTTGATCGCGCTGAACTTGGCCTGGATGCTGGCCTTATCGGTGCCGATGTCGGTGCTGGTGGCGACCCTGATGGCGTTCGGGCGGCTGACGTCTGACTTTGAAATCACGGCCATCAAGTCCTCCGGCGTAAATATCCTGAGAGTGCTTTTTCCGCTGCTGGTGGCCGGGTCGGTGTTGACCTACGGCATGATCGAGTTTAATGATAAGATACTACCCGATGTAAACAAGAAGGCGCGTGAGTTGTGGGGGGATATTTCGGCCATGCGGCCGACCCTGGTCTTTCGCTCCGGCATTTTCATCTCCGACATCCCCGGTTACCTGGTGCAGATCGACCGGATCAATCACACGACGTCGCGAGTCGAGGGGGTCCGGATCACCGAGACCAAGGACAACAACAAGCCGCGCATTATCGTGGCCGAGTACGGTTATCTTAAGATGACCGACCATAACAGGAATATGCGCTTCACGCTCTACAACGGTGAGATTCATTCGCTTGATATTCAGAATCCGGACAATTACCGCCGGATGGATTTTGAGAATCATGTTATCAACATCAGCGACGCCGGGTCGGAATTGAAACGAACCGACACCGAATACCGCACCGACCGCGAGATGGGTATCGACGATATGGCCGAGCGAGTGGACAACGCCGCCGAGCAGATGATTCCTTTCCGGTCCAAGATCACCAGTACGGTTAAAAAGAGGTTCGATTACCTTTTTGCCGAAAGATTCATGCATGTTCGCCCCGACTCGATCACCGACTCGGCGGCGTATGATCTGGCCAAAACAAACGCGGCAATCTTCATGCGCCATGTTGAGCGTAACCAGCAGCAGGTCTCATCGCAAAGGAGAACCCAAGACAAATACAAGATCGAGATATATAAGAAATATTCGATCCCGGCTGCCTGTATTGCATTCATTCTGATCGGCGCGCCTCTGGGTGTGATGGCTCGACGGGGCGGAATGGGGGTTGCCATTGCCAACTCGATTCTGCTTTTTATTGTCTATTGGGCCTTCCTGATCGGAGGTGAAGACCTTGCCGATCGCGGGCTGGTGCCACCTTTCTGGGCGATGTGGAGCGCCAATTTTCTCATTGGCGGGATAGGCCTTTATCTTTTGTATATTGTCGTGACCGAAAAACCGCTGTTCGGATTTTTCCGGCGCATAAAGATAAAAGATGATGCTGAAAAAAATTGATCGATATCTGCTGACCAGATTTTTCCAGGCGCTGATGGTAGTCATTGTGGCGATCGGCATGACGATCATCATCATCAACATGGTCGAGGAACTGCGTGATTTTATTGACCACGAAGTTCCGCTCGTCACGATCATCGAGTACTATTTCTATTTCGGCGGCTGGGTGGTGAAATCCTTCTTCCCAGTCTTTATGCTGCTGGCGACTCTCTTTTCGGTTTCGATCCTGGCCCGCAAGAACGAAATCCTGGCGATGAAAGCCTCGGGGCTGTCGCTTTATCGAATAGCGGCGCCGTTTCTGATTATCAGCCTCCTGCTGTCGATCGGGCATTTTTACTACAGCGAGTACCTCTTTCCATCGGCCAACGCACGACGGCTGGAGATCAAGAAATATACTATTGAACGCAAGTCCCGACGGGGACTCACCAAGGTGAACAACGTCTATCGCCAGATAAACCCCGGCTATTTCTACACGATTGCCACCTTCAATATCCCGCGCGCCGAGGGGCAGGACATAAAGATCTACAAGACCAACGGCAGCCGCCTCAGCCAGATTATCACCGCGCCCACCGTGACCTACGAGAACCACACCTGGATAGCGAAAAGCGGCGTGGTGCGCTCGTTTGACGAAACCGGCGACGCCCGCTATACCGAATTCGAGCGGATGGAACTGACAGATATCACTGTCACGCCGGAGGATTTTGCCCAGCGA
Source organism: Calditrichota bacterium (assembly GCA_030641085.1). GTDB lineage: Bacteria > Zixibacteria > MSB-5A5 > GN15 > FEB-12 > DAOWIC01. Next base: position 8,540 of record DAOWIC010000346.1, on the reverse strand, counting down.
CTGGGCAAGCCGGAAGATATGGGGCTGAGAGAGCTGCTGCGGTATATCGACCTGATGAAACGAACCGGCGGACCGTACATAAGGGAATTGGTCGACGCCAAGCTGAAATACTCCTATCCGCTGACGACATTCATCGTGGTCCTGATCAGTATCCCGTACGCCGCCAATCCGAGGCGCGGCGGGATCGCCGTATCGTTTGCGGTCGGGGCGCTCATCGCCCTGGTATACTTTGTTCTCTTTCGCATCATGCAATCGGCCGGACATAACGAGAAGGTGCCCGAATATGTAGCTGTCTGGGGCATAAATACGGTCTTTTTCCTGATCGGCCTGGTCTCCCTGATCAAAGCGAGGAAATAATGCCCCACGAGGATCATGAGAAAAACCGGCAGGCGTGGAACGAGATCGTCGAGATCCATGCCAATCACCCTTTCTACCGCGTGAAGGAATTCCTCGGCGGCGAGACGACGCTCAAAGCGATCGAGCTTGAGGAACTGGGCGATGTCAGCGGCAAGCGGTTGCTTCACCTGATGTGTCGTTTCGGGTTGGATACATTGTCGTGGGTACGCGAGGGCGCCCTCGTGACCGGTATTGATATTTCCGACCGCTCGATCGAATACGCCGAACAGATGAAGAAAGAAGCGGGGCTGGAGGCTGCTTTCGTTCGCTCCGATATCATGGACCTGATCGGGAAGATCGACCAGAGGTTTGACATTGTCTTTCAATCGTACGGCACACACGCCTGGATATCCGATCTCGACCAATGGGCCGCGGTTGTCGCGCATTATTTGAAGCCGGGCGGTATTTTTTATATTGTCGATCTCCATCCCTTTTCGACACCGATCGAAGACGACAGCGTCGCTTACTTCAATCCGGGACCGTACCGATATACCGACGCCGCCGACTACGCCGACAAGGATTACACCATCAAGAGCGAAATGGTCGAATGGCAGCACACGCTTTCAGGCATTATTAACGCGCTGATCAACGCCGGTCTGTCGCTGGAGATGCTGAACGAGTTCGACAAGTGCTGCTACCCAAAAGAGAAAGACTGGTTCGAGAAGGACGGTTTTTACTATCCGCCCGGCGGTCCGCCCAATTACCCGCTGATGTTTTCCCTGAAAGCGCGCTTGGGGGGCTGAGTTGGATCAGGACCGATTGAGACATGTCCTGCTATGGATCGCCGTCTCTCTTTTCCTGGTCGTGCTGTTCAGGAACGCCTGGGTATCCGACGACGCCTATATCACGCTGCGCACGGTAGACAATTTCGTGAACGGGTACGGCCTGACCTGGAACACGTTCGAACGGGTGCAGACGTATACTCATCCGCTCTGGATGATGTTACTCACCTCGGTCTATTTCTTCACGCGAGAGGCGTTTTTTACGACTATCATCATTTCAATGATTGTCTCACTGGCGGCTGTCTGGCTGATCGCTTTCAGAATCTCTCGCACAACGGTTGCGGCTTTGCTTGCGATCTGCCTTTTGATCCTGTCAAAATCATTTATTGATTTCTCTACCAGCGGTCTGGAAAATCCGCTGACACATCTTCTGGTGGCGCTCTTTTATTGGATCTTCTTCAAGTGCAAAAAAAATCTGCGTAGCCTGACTTTGCTGACACTTGTCGCCTCGCTGGCAACGACCAACCGCCCGGATACACTGCTTCTGATCGCCCCGGCGCTGGCTGTCTATGTCTGGCGGTTGCGCTCACGCACGGCGGCTTATGCACTTCTGGTTGGATCTATCCCGCTGGCGCTGTGGGAAGCGTTCTCGTTCTTTTACTACGGTTTCCTGTTTCCCAATACCGCCTATGCCAAACTGCAGTCCGGCGTGACGCGAATCGATCTGATCGAGCAGGGCTTTTATTACCTGCTTGACTCACTGCGAATGGATCCGTTGACAGCCGGGACTATCTCTATTGCGATCCTGCTCGTTTTACTGCTGAAACGACGGACCCTGCTTCCGTTCGCGGCGGGGATTCTGCTTTACCTGGCCTATGTTGTCAATATCGGCGGTTGTTTTATGAGCGGGCGCTACCTGAGCGCGCCGTTTGTAACAGCGGTGATGATTCTTTCTACTCTTGAGCCGGAGCGGATGAGCCGCTGGCGATGGGGGGCGGTTTTTGCGCTTTTCATTCTCATCGCCGTGCGCACGCCGCTTTGCCCGATCTACACCGGATCGGTCTACGGCCTGACCGCCGAGCAAAGACAGGAGTTTCTCGACCGCCCGGCGGCCAACCGGGGAATCACCGACGAAAAGGCGTTCTACTTTCAGAGTTCCAGCCTGCTCACTGCGGGCGGCGACAAAGAGATGCCCGACCACGAATGGGCCGAGCAAGGGCGGAGCCTGCGCCAGGCCGGGGCGCAACTCGTCACTAAATCGACCGTCGGCTATTTCGGATATTTTGCCGGGCCGAAAATAGTCGTGCTCGACGATCTCGCGCTGGGCAATCCGTTACTGGCGCGGCTGCCGATTCCTGACAAAAATAACTGGGCGATCGGGCATTTTCGGCGCGAGATCCCGAAAGGTTATGTCGAGACGATTCGCTTCGGGGACAACCTGATCGAGCACGACAGTCTTGGATTATATTACGATAAGCTGTCGCTGGTTATACAGGGCGATCTGATGAGTTTTGAACGCCTCTGGACCGCGGTCAAGCTCAACCTGGGTCTCTACGACCATTACCTCGAAGCTTATTCGAAAGGCTCCGAGTAACCCGGGTATACCAAACATGTGCTTTGGCTCCGGTTGTGATTTGCCGTCTCAACCCGGGCGGCGTAGTGACCTATGTCAACCCGGCCGGTGAACAGGTCAGCGGCTACAGTGCCGGTGAACTGGTCGGCCGCAACCGAATCATTGAATGGATCCTTCCTGCCCGTCGCGACTCCAACGATGATCCGGTTGAGATGATGGGATTCGGGAATGATATTACCTGCGCTCATTGTTCTTGCTAGTGGGGGGATTGTAAGCCACAGTGCGAGGGCCAATTCCATGAATCCACCGGCAGGGAAACATATATCCTGCTCTGCATTGTGCCACAAAATAAACTTGCCGTTTCATCTGCGACTTGCCGTTCGTTTCCTGTATTTGAAAAAAGCGAATTTTTATGTTGTGGGTGCCATAGGTGCAATCTCATTATTTGTTGAGATGCCAACCGTGTAATTGTTGCACAATTTGTCGATATAATAATTGTGTCTTGACCTTATCCGAGACTAACGAATGTGAAAGCTTGGTGGCAAATCGGACATTGTGGCCCACATGATTGCAGAGGGATGCTATGCATGACAACACAACAACTCACATGAAGTTAACGGAGGAACTGGAGCTTTATCGTTCACTATTTGAGAGCGCACCACTCGGTTACCAATCTCTCGATGCGAATGGAAACTTATCTGAAATCAACAAAGGGTGGAGCAAGTTGCTCGGATACGCAAGGGAAGAGGTACTCGGTAGGAATTTTTCGGAGTTTGTCCACCCCGACTTCCGGGCACATTTCAAAGAGAATTTCCCGAGGTTCAAATGTACAGGCCAAATTTATGTTGTTGAATTCAAGATGATTAGGAAGGATGGTTCCGAAATAATCATCTTATTTGACGGCAGAATATGTTATGAAGAAGACGGCACTTTCCAGCGCACACATTGGGTGATGAAAGACATCACTGAACGCCAGGGGGCGGAGCATGCGTTGCGGGAGTGCCAAGTACGCCTGGCCAGTATGTTTCGAGCCGCACCCACCGGCATCGGGCTATTAGCGGATCGCAAGATCATGGAGGTCAACGACCGATTCTGTGAGATGACAGGCTATGCCAGGGATGAGTTGGAGGGGCAGAGAGCCAGAATGCTCTACCTCAACGACGAGGACTTTGAGCACGTGGGGCGTGAGAAGTACGACCGAATCCGCAAGCACGGTACAGGAACGGTGGAGACACGCTGGCGGCGCAAGGACGGAGAAGTAGCTGATGTGCTGTTAAGTTTCACTCCGCTGGACCCGCAGGATATGTCGAAAGGCGTTACCTTCACAGCTCTGGACATGACCAGACAAAAGCAGGCTCAGCAGTCGCTGGAAGAAGTGAACCGGTGCCTTCAGGCCGAGCAGACCGCCCTGACCGAGAAGAATATCGTCCTCAAGGGTGTGCTCGAACAGATTGACGAAGAGAAAAAACAGACCGGTCTTCAGGTGAAAGTGCAAGTCGATCGCCTGGTCATACCTGTAATCAGACGGCTCGAGGAGATCAGCGACGACACTCAGAAAAAGCAACTAATATCCCTGCGTCACGCGATCGAGCAAATTACCTCACCGTTTGTCAGTAAGCTGGAGTCGAGGTATGCCTGCCTTACCCCGCGTGAGGTGGAGATAAGCGGTATGATCAAAGACGGCTTGACATCAAAGGAAATAGCCCATGCCCTGCACACCTCGATTGAGACCGTAAGAAATCAGCGGAAGAACATCAGAAAAAAGCTTGGTATCGCCAACGATAAAATCAGTCTGAGTACCTTCCTGCGGTCCGTCTAAATCGGCTCTATCGGCTCCGATCACATGTATACGCGCTTCAGGGCCGTTTCCAAGCTGGAAATTAGCGGACACGCGTATCAACGATAGGGCTATAGCGCATAGCCCTTATCTAACCCTTTATACCCCCTCCAGCCCGCCCCGCTTCTGGCGATAACCAGAGGTAGACAGCACAGTAAACGAACGGTGTCGCGGGCACGGCCACCACCCATTATCTGCAACCGGACTTTCACCCACGGTGCCGTGCCGGGACACCCTTCGTAGACGTGCCTGGATAAAAGATGAAATGATCTACGATGCGCGTCGCACCCGGCAAACTGGCCCTGATACCTGCGCCAGCTAACCGGAGCCCCCTCAGTGGATTAGGCAGCAATCTGATGGGACAGTACTCAGATGGAGGAGATAAAATTGAAAAAGATACAGTATTTCGGCTGGCTGATTCCGGTCCTCGCGTTGCTTATCCTAACAACGGGCATGGCCAGCGTGGCTGCTCAGGAACAGGGAAAAAGCGAGCCGATGCCGCCGGCAAAGTTGACGACAGACTCCAATAAGGCTGCCTTGCGCTACGATACCAGCGCAACCGACAAGACCACCGGTACGACCATCCAGCTAACGGAGCAGGACTTCATTTCACTTTTGAACGACGTGGAGTATCTGCGGGCAGAAATCCAGCGTTTGAGAGGTTTCATCGAGACCGGGAAGGGTCAGATCGCGTCAATTGATGAGGACGTGTTGATTGTCAGCACTGATCTCTCCGATGCCAGTATTTTGGAGGGAAAACTGGCCGACATGGACCAGCGGCTCGAAACACTCCTGAAGCGCGAGAATTCGCAACATAACAACTCGATGGGTATCGGCCACGGCGAGATTGTTTTTGGCGGGCTTCTCCAGCAGCATTATTACAAGCGGACCGGCAACAACGACGAATCTTCATTCAACCTGAAAACATCGCGACTCTCGCTCAAGGGTAACATAAACCGTTTCGTTAAGATGCGGTTTCAGGCCGAGTTCGCCGGCTCACCGAAGTTGATCGACGGATATTTAACTCTGTCGCCGTTCTGCCAGTGGTTATTCAGAATTGGCCAGTTCAAGCGACCATTCGGCACCGAGTATCTGAAGTCCACATCATCGCTGCCGTTCGTGAAAAGGGCCAGACTCTCGAGTTTGGAGACGGCCCGCGACATCGGTTTCGATGTATCTTACGCCGCAAGATTAACCGAGGGTACGCACCTGCGGTTGATTGGAGGACTCTTCAACGGCTCCGGAATCAACACGTCCGACGTAAATAGTGACAAGAATGTTGTCGGACGAATGCAGCTTGAGCTGCTCGATATAATAGAAATTTCGCCGAATTTCACCGTGGGCAAATCAAATGACACCGGAATTCTAAAACAGGATCTATCCGCCTACGGTGGATCTGTCACCTTGCACTACGGCAGCCGTATTGTGCAGGGCGAACTGATTCGATCGGAAATCGGTGACGACAAGAGACTCGGATGGGCCATCTGGGGTGGACAGATGATCAGTACTCACATGGCTTTTGTGCCCGAGGTTCAGATCCTTGCTCGTTATGAGATATACGATGTTGACACGGACGTCGATAACGATCGCGTCAGCGCCATCACACTGGGGACGACTCTGTTTGTAGATCGCAAGTATGCCAAGGTTCAGATTAACTACCTGATCAATGGCGAAGAGAGCAATTCTATCGACAACAACGAACTACTGCTCAACTTCCAGGTCGCGTTTTAGGAAGGGTGACAAGGGCCAAACCGACAATTACTGAGCACATGAATATATTCGATGAAGGACAAGGAGAATTGAGATGAGCTGGAAAGATGTCAAGATCGCAAAGAAGCTGTATATCGGCTTCGGTACTGTGCTGGTCCTGGCCGCGGCCATCGGCTACGTCGCTTGGGACGGTTTTAACTCCGTCGCACACAACGTTGTTAACGCCGATGACGCCAACCGCCTGATCAAATGGGCCAAGGACATGCGGCAGGCAGAGAAGAACTACATCATGCGCGACGACGAGAAGTACGTCGAGCAGTTACATGAAATCGATGAGAAGGTAATAGAGCTGGCAAACATAGCCAAAGCCAGGTTCCAGGACCAGGCCGACGTCAAGGCCGCTGAGGATATTTACAGTCAGCTCGAGACCTATACCACTGCTTTCGACAAGTGGGTCTCACTACACAAGGAGGCTCTGGAAGCCGATGACATCCTTGTGGGGGCAGGTCGCATATGTGAGACCGAAGCCGAGAATCTGCGGCAAAGTCAAAAAACACAGATGGAACAAGAGTTTGCCGATCGAGTCGCTCACGACAAACTTAACGAGCGCGCTGGGAAGGCCGACGACGCCAATCGCTTGATCAAGTATGTTCTACAGATGCGTAGACATGAAAAGAACTGGATCCTCAGAAGGAATGATGAGTATGCCGGAAAGGTTCTGGGACTCCTGGGAGATCTCAAGGAACAGTGCCTGGGCACTAAGGTGACGATGAATCGGCAGGAGAACCGGGACCAGATCGACGCCATTCTGACCGCTGCCGAGGACTACACCACGGCTATCGAACGCTATATGGCCATTGACAAAGAACAGGGTATCGTTGAAGAAGAAATGGTTGCGGCTGCCCGCCTCGCCGTTGAAATGTGTAACAACCTGCGCGAGGGACAGAAAGGCAAGATGGAAACGGCCCAGACTACCGCCATCACTCTTTCGGTCAGTTTCGTCCTGGGCGCTATACTGCTCGGTGCTTTCGTTGCCTTTGTCATAGCTCGCGGTATCTCCAGGCCGGTCTCACAGATCGCGACCATTGCTGACGCAATCGCGCTCGGTGACGTGGAACACGAGATAGAGTACGAGTCGAAGGACGAAGTCGGGCTGTTGGCCAATTCCTTCCGAAAACTCATCGACTACATGAAGGAACTTGCTTCAGCGGCCGAGTCAATCGCGGAGAACAATCTGACAGTCATGGTTGAACCAAAGTCAGCCAAAGACGTGCTGGGTAATTCCTTCAAGACAATGACTACGAATCTGAACACCATTGTTCGCCAGCTTGATGATAACGCCAAGGAACTGGTAAGCGCCTCGACCGAGATATCTTCGGCTTCGGAGCAAATGTCCAAGGGCGCCCAGGATCAGGCCAACCAGATGACCCAGGTCTCATCGGCGGTGGAAGAGATGACAGCGACGATACTTGAATCCTCCAAGAACGCCGGCGACGCCACCGATGCTTCCAAAGCGTCATCCGACACCGCCACGACCGGCGGCCAGGTGGTCAGCGACACGATCAACAGCATTGAACGGATCGCCAGTGCTGCGAGCAGTGCGGGTAAAATCGTAGGCGAAGTTGCGAGTTCCTCGAATCGTATCGGTGAAATTCTCGAAGTCATTGATGCCGTCGCCGACCAGACGAACCTGCTGGCGCTGAATGCGGCCATTGAAGCGGCCCGCGCCGGCGAGCATGGTCGCGGCTTTGCGGTCGTGGCCGACGAAGTGCGCAAGCTGGCCGAACGGACCGGCAAAGCGACCGGCGAGATCACGGAAATGATCCAGAGTATCCAGGGCGAATCGGCGAGGGCCGTGGAGTCGATGGAGGAAGCGGGCAAGCTTACCGACGAGGGCAAGGAACTGGCCGATAAGTCGGGGACCAGCTTGAATGAGATCGTGACCATGTCGCAGCGGGTGATGGATATGATCCAGCAGATGGCGACTGCGACCGAAGAACAGTCGGCGGCAGCGGAACAGATCTCGAAGAATATCGAGCATATTTCCTCGATCACCAAGGAGACGGCCACCGGCGCCGAGCAGTCAGCCACGGCGGCCGAGGAGTTAAATCGCCAGGCGGAAGGCTTGAAGCAGATGGTCGGCCAGTTCAAGGTCAGGGAAAACGATTAATCGAACCCTTATACGGGTTAGCAATCTCTATTGAAGTGAAGCGGGGGGTATACCGGGCTCCCCGCTTCTTCGTAAAAGGGAATGAAGGAAATGAACAATGAGCCGATAAATAGAGCGGGCGAAGGGCATCCC
>DAOWIC010000338.1 GCA_030641085.1 Calditrichota bacterium | reverse complement strand
TGATCATCAATCAGGAAGCTGCCGGTGAACAGAACCGGACCTATATCGCTCGATCCACTCTTGTCTACCCGCTGCCCGACGGCAGTTCGCAGAACGCGATACTTTTCATCCGTGAATCCGGGGCGTTCAAGCTCGGCGAGGGTGATCTAAAGACTGTTGATCTCTATGCCGGGCTGGCCGGTCTCGCGCTGCGCCAGAACGACATGCGCCGACTGGATATCACACGCCGACGCGGGCTGGAGAAAGTGCTTCAGTTGCTCCGGTTCGACAATTCCGCCCTTGAGGAGTCTGACCCCGGTTCCTTTGTCGCCCACCTGGCCAACATCCTGCCGTCGAAATCTCGCGCCATCGCATTCGCCCGCAACGAGAACGGCTCCTACCGGGCCACCGCGGGCCATAGGGTCGAACCGGGCGATCTGGATGATTTTGAAATCATGCCGGGCGAGGGAATTATCGGCGAGGTTGCGGTTGGTCATGAGACGAAGTTTGTTTCCGGCCGAAGCAACGTGAATGAGGCTGTCCAATCGTTTGACCCGTCCAACCGCGATGCTTTCCAGCGAATTTTCGGCGAGAGCGGTCTGCCCGGACTGCTGGCCGCCTGTCCGGTAGGAACCGCCGACGGGATCGAAGGTGTCGTGCTCTTTTTCCTGTTTGATGTAGACGAGAGCGAGAAAGGCGAGTGGCAGCGTTTGTTGACTCTGGCGGCGGGACTCTATTCGGTGCGGCTGACAATAGCGCAGTTTCATCAGACAACCCCGGTTGTGCCGGCGGCGGTCGATACCGAGTTCTGGGGTGAGGCGATAAACCGTTTGAACAATCACCTTTCGGCGATCATCGGTAACGCCGAATTGGCCTCGATAGCCTCCGATCTATCAGGCGAGACGGTCAACCACTTCAAGAGCATCATCGCCGAGGCGGAACAGGCGGCGCGGTTCGGCCGCAAACTGATGGATCAGGCCGCATCCAAAAACTTTCCCGACACGGGCAATACGAACCCGCCCCGCGATCTCAATAGCGTCATTGGCTCGGTGCTGGATAAGTCGCATATTTCCGATGCCCTGCATATGGTGGGCGGTCGACCGCGGGAGATTGTCATTGATACGACCGAGTCGATCGGTGTCGATCTCGAGGAAGGCGTTGTCAGGAGCCTGTTTGAAGAGGCGATCGATCGTTTTGCGTCGGTGGCCGAGGACGAAGACCTGTTGACAGTCTCCACTTATCAAGCAGATGGCTATGTTTACCTGGATATTTCACGTCACCGCAAGAATTTCCCTCCTGTCGAAAAGGTGGCGGGGTTCGGCGAATATCAGGCCGCGGGGGAGGCCTTGAAGCACCGTCCTGCCGACACCTACCTCGAACATGCCGCCAGCGGCGACTGCGATTACGCTTTTGACCGCTATACACCCAGCCCCTCCTATCTTTCGTTCCGCTTCCCCGTGAAAAAGACAGCGGCGGAGCCGACTCAGGCGGCTGTCTCGCCCCCCCGGGTGCTGGCTATCGACGATCAAACCGTTATTCTTGATCTCATATCGGCTATGTGTCAGGCGTCAGGCTACCAGGTAACGACCGCCGCGTCGGGAGAAGAGGGGCTGCAATTAGCGCTGAGTCAGGAATTCGATATCATCCTGACCGACCTGTCCATGCCCGGCATGTCCGGCCTTGAAGTAGCCCGGGAGGTTATAAAGTCGCGGCCCGATGTCCCGATAGTACTGATTACCGGTTGGGAGGTAGATATCGACCGCTCCCGGCTGACCGCCTCGGGAATCACCCAGGTGCTGTACAAGCCCTTTCGGATCGAGCAGTTGACCGAGATGATTCGCAACCTTACCGCCGCCCGCAGCCGTCCGTAGCCGTTTTTTCGCTCCCCTCGCCATTTTATCCATAAAACCCTGATACAATCTTCCGATATACCTACTAGGGTTGATAATGGATAGAATAGCTATACTCGAACACATCAAGAAGAACAGCAACCTGCTTTCTTTGCCGCAGGTTCTATCCGAGGTTCTTCAAGAAGTAGGCAAAGAGGACTTTTCGCCGGACACGCTGGCGAAAATCATCCTGAAGGATCCCTCATTGACCGGCCGAGTGCTGCGTCTTTCGAATTCAGCCTTCTATCATCGCATGTCCGAGATCACGACCGTAAACCAGGCGATCTCGCTTATGGGCGTGACAACGGTCAAGTGCCTCGCCCTGTCGTCCTCGATCTTTCATCCGGATAAGATTTCCGAGGAATCCGGAATCGACGCCAAGGAATTCTTCTGCTATATTCTTTCGGTCGGAGCGGCGGCCCGCAAGATTGCCGAGACGGTCGAATTCAAGTCATCGGAAGAAGCGTTTATCGCCGGTCTACTGCATGATGTCGGGTTGATGTTTCTGATCCACTCTTATCCGAACGAGTACCGGACAATCGCCAACCAGCGCTGCGGTGCCAGGACGCTGGTGGAGGCGGAACGGGAACTGTTTGACATCGACCATACCGAAATCAGCCACGCTATCGCTGAGGTGTGGGGCTTGCCGCGTGAAATCTGCGACGCCGTGCGAGGGCACCACAATTGGGCCCCCCGGCAGGAAGACAGTCGGCTAAAGACAATCGTCCGGTTGGCGGTGCTGCTTGCCAGCGACCGCTTCTCCGGCTACGAACTGAGCCTTGAGGATCGCCTGAGCCAGATAACGGCCACCGCTGACCAACTCGAAATCACCAAGGACCAGGTTGACCATATCTCAGGAGCGCTGTTGCGCGATACCTTTGAGATCGCCGAGTATCTCGGTGTCGACATCGGCGATATCGAAACCATGCTGGTGTCGGCCAACCAGGAGATATGGAAGACTTATCTCCTGATTGAGAACCTGTTCAAAGAGCGTCAGGAACTGTCGCGCAGCCTGCTTGAGGAAGAACGGGCGAAGGGCGCGATTGAGTCAAAAAATATCGCCATGGCTACCCTGTCACATTATCTGAACAATGCTGTCATGGCTATCTACGGCCGCTCCCAGATTATGCGCATGTATATGAACAATGGCAAGACCGACAAAATTATTGACCAACTCCCTAATGCGCTGGAGACAATCGACAATGCGGTCCGGAAGGTCGTGGCGGTTCTGGATGAGATGAAAGAAATATCGCCCATCGGCGAAAAAGAATACTACAATCTGTCCCGGGCGCTGAATATCGATGACCGCATCCAGAAGCGGCTCACGACAATGGCCGAAGAAGGCAAGTGGGACGAGCTTGTAGAGCAGCGCTGAGCGGGCGTTTGCACCGCTATTGACCTCACGTCTTTAATTTCTTAATATCAGACTATGCTGACCTACCTTACCGCGGGCGAATCACACGGTCCCCAGTTGACCGCGATTGTTGACGGTTTCCCGGCCGGATTCAAGGTCGATATTAACCGAATCAATTTCCAGTTAGCGCGACGCCAGAAAGGGTATGGCCGGGGCGGCCGGATGAAAATCGAGTCGGATCGGGTCGAGGTGGTTTCCGGGATTCGACACAGTGTTACCCTCGGGTCGCCCATAACGCTGGTCATTCACAACAAGGACTGGCCCAACTGGACCGGCATCATGGACCCGATCAAGCCGATGAGCGACGATCTCGGCGTCAAAGAACAACAGTTAGCTAAAGAGACGACTCGGCCGCGCCCGGGTCATGCTGATTTGGCCGGTGGCGTCAAATTCAATCACAAGGATCTGCGCAATGTTCTCGAACGCGCCTCGGCGCGAGAGACAGCCATCAGGGTAGCGGTGGGGGCGCTGGCTCGGCAGCTTCTGGAGCATTTCCAGGTTCAGTTCGCATCGCACGTGGTCCGGATCGGGCCGGTAGCTCTCCCGGCGGCGCCCGCGCCGGATGATCTGTCCGAATTTAACGAGAGGGTGGAATTGTCGGAAGTTCGGTGCGCGGACAAGTCGACCGAAGAAAAGATGATCGCGGCTATCAAGGCGGCCCGCAAGGAGCGCGACTCGCTGGGCGGGATCGCAGAGGTGATTGTCCGTGGTCTGCCGATAGGGCTGGGTAGTTACTCGCAAGGATATCGCCGTCTCGACGGTCGTCTGGCGGCGGCGCTGATGTCGATCCCGTCGGTTAAGGGAGTGGAAATCGGGCTGGGCATTGAGGCAGCCGCGCGCCGGGGCTCGGAGGTCCATGACGAGATTTTCCATAATCAGAAGGGTGATCGCCGCAAAAAAGGATATTACCGAAACACCAATAACGCCGGCGGTCTCGAGGGTGGGATTACCAATGGCGAGGACCTGATACTCCGGGTTGCGGCCAAGCCGATCTCGACTTTGAACAAGCCGCTCAAAACGGTAGATGTCATCAGCCACGAGCCGTCGGAGGCGATGGTGGAGCGGACCGACAACTGCGTAATCCCGGCGCTGGGGATTATCGGCGAAGCGGTCGTGGCGCTCGTGCTCGCTGACGCTTTCCTTGAAAAATACGGTGCCGACAATCTCAGCGAGATTGAACGCAATTATAACGCGTACCTGAATACTCCATTTTAGGCGCCGCGAGCACTGGCCGCGGACATACCGAGCCGCAGTCTCTCCTTTACCGAACCCAATAAATTAGTTGCCGTCCGGCCCCGGATTGAATAGCTTTGATCTAAACAAAGGAGCACGGCATGAAACTGAATTATTCCGCGAACAACATCAGTGAATTTACAGTCGGTAGTATCGTCTACTTTGTCCCTGAATTCGAAAAGATAAGCGACAAACAGCTTAAGGCAGTCGATACCGCTACATCCGGCGCGCTGACAACCATGCTCGAGTCTGAGGAATTTACCGGCGCAATGGGCGAGGTCGCCTCGGTTTATCATCCGGCCGGTTTCAAGGCCGGGCGGGTTGTGCTGGTCGGGCTGGGGGAGAAGAAAGAAATCACGCCGGACAGTTTCCGCAAGGCGGCCGGTCATGTTTCCCGCTACAGCGGTTTGAAATCATCGGCGAAGGCGGTTTTCTATTTCGGCAAATTCGACGACGAGCGTTTCTATCAGGCGGTCATTGAGGGCTACCTTCTCGGCTCCTGGAAGCTGCTCGATTACAAGACGGGCGATGCCGCCGAGGACAAGACCGCCCTCAAGGAGATAACCTTTGTCATCGACAACCCACGCCAGTTGAAGCGGCTGGAGAAAGCGGTCGAACGCGGTTTCATCATTGGCGAGGGGCAGACGATGGTGCGCGAGCTGGCCTTTACACCCTCGAATTTCCTGACACCGCAGCTTTTGTCCAAAAAGGCCCAGCAGTTGGCCCGCAAGTATAAGTTCACCTGCCGGGTGCTCGACGAAAAAGCGATTGCCAAAGAGAAGATGGGCGCGCTGGAGTCGGTTGCCAGAGGTTCCAATGAGCCGCCGCGATTTATCATTCTTGAATACAAGGGAGCGCCGGCCGGCCGCAAGCCGATTGTGTTGGTCGGTAAGGGCGTCACTTTTGATTCCGGCGGTATCTCGCTGAAGCCGGGACTGAACATGCACGAGATGAAAGGCGATATGACCGGCGCCGCGGTGGTGCTGTCCACTATCGTGACGGCCGCGCGTTTGAAACTGCCGCAGAATGTTACTGTCTTGATCCCGGCTACCGAGAATATGCCTTCGGGCAAGGCGACTCGTCCGGGCGACATCATTACCGCCCGCAACGGCAAGACAATCGAGATTATCAACACCGACGCCGAGGGACGGCTGATCCTGGCCGACGCGCTCGACTACGCCAACGAATTCAAGCCGCAGGCGGTGCTCGATATCGCGACTCTGACCGGGGCTTCGCTTTTTGTGCTGGGCTACTCGGGCGCGCCGATTATGGGTAACAACGACAAGCTGCTGACCCGGGTGAAGGAGGCCTCCGAAGCCACCGCCGAGCGGGTCTGGGAACTGCCGCTGTGGGATGATTTCTACGACCGGATGAAGTCGTCGATTGCCGACTTGGTGAACTCCGGCGGCCGAGCGGCGGGAACCGCCTGTGCCGGGGCGTTTCTGGAAAATTTCATCGGCGACTACCCGTGGGCGCACATTGATATCGCCTATGTCGACCTCGAGCCGAAGGGACGGCCGTACATCCCGGCCGGTCCGACCGGCATCGGGCTGAGGCTGTTGATCGAAGTGCTGTCGGCGTGGAAGAAGCTGTAACCAGCCGGACAGGTTGCCATGGACATGAAAAAGGCCGCTCATTTGAGCGACCTTTTTGTTGCTTTGAGGGCGGCGTTATTTAGTGTGACCAGGCCGGACTCTCGTCCTGTCCCGGGCCGGAAAGCCGCCGTTTCTGGTTGCCTGTAATGTCAATGATCCAGATCGAGCCGTCGGTTGTGGAAAAGGTGATCCACTTGGAGTCCGGCGAAAAAGAAGGCGCGACCGGCTTGATAAAAGTACCGGC
>DAOWIC010000111.1 GCA_030641085.1 Calditrichota bacterium | reverse complement strand
GCAAAGGTAGGTGAGATTTCCAGAGAAGCCGTTAAGAGTGCTTTGGAAAAAACAGAACTTACCCGAGATGCAGTCAAAGAGACAGCTCAAGGTGCTATGAAGGGAGTAATTGATACTGCTGAGATTGTCAAACTGGAAGCTTCGGAACTCGTAAAGGAAGCCTCCAAAGGTATACTTGAGGGTACCAAACAAGCTGGTGGTGACGCTGCTGATTTAATCGGACATGCCGCTGATGCGACTCTGGAAGCAGCAAAAGAAGCTGGTAGTAAGGCAGTGGAAATGACCAAAAGTACCTTTACGGAACTTCTTGATAGTACAAAAGACGTCCTGAAAAAGAAAAAAGAACAATAAGAAAATACACTGTGTACTCTGATGGTGGGGTGAAACCTACCATCAGAGCTACTGGTTGAGGATCAATATTTCTACTGATGTAGGACATCTTGTTGATAAAAGCATCGTTGAGGGTAGAAAGAATATGGATTATTGAAAATGAAGCCAAGAGCAAAAATTATAGGAACTGGTTCGTATGTGCCTCCCAAGCGGTTGACCAATGCCGACCTGGAGCGAATGTTAAACACATCTGATGAATGGATTTACAGTCACACGGGTATCCGAGAGCGACGTATAGCCGGTGATGATATAAGCACTTCCGACATGGCTGTTGACGCGATCAGACAAGCTCTTGATATGTCTGGGTGTCTTCTTGAAGAAATTGATCTGATTATTGCAGGCACTTCCACCTCAGATTACCGAATGCCTTCCACTGCCTGTGTGATACAAGAGAAACTGGGACTTACAAATGCCGGGGCATTTGACGTTGTTTCTGCTTGTACGGGTTTTCTGAACGGCCTGATTGTTGCCAGATCACTCATTGAGTCTGGGGCATACAGGATTATCGTTGTTGTTGGAGCAGAGAAACTGTCATCTGTGACCAACTACGAGGACCGAAACACCTGTGTCCTTTTTGGCGACGGTGCAGGTGCTGTTGTGATGACTGCCGACAATGATGGTCACGGTGTCTTATCCTCGTTCATGAAATCTGATGGTACTAAACGCAATCTACTCTGGATTCCAGTTGGAGGTGTCGAGAATCCATATACGCCTGACTTCTCATACGATGGTTCTGACAAGCTCTATATGAACGGTCCAGACCTATACAGGGTAGCTGTTCGTGAGATGTACAACGCTTCTGTAAAAGCTATCGAGGGTGCTGGCGTTAGCCCTCAGGACATTTCATTGATCGTACCCCATCAAGCTAACATCCGCATCATTCAAGGTGTGGCCAAGCGATTGGATGTTGGTATGGATAGGGTGGTCGTTAATATTAACAAGTACGGAAATACGTCCTCGGCGTCGATTCCAATAGCCCTCGATGAGGCCAATCGGACTGGACGATTAAAGCTTGGAGACTTGGTGTTGATGGTCGCTTTTGGTAGTGGATTGATATGGTCATCTGTGCTGGTAGAGTGGTGAAATCAGGAGCATCTAAATGACGAAAAATGATAGGAGTTCCGTCTTCGAGTCAAGCGGCGATTTCCTTGATTCTTACGCGGAAAATGGGGTTGGAATTGTACATCTCAAGGACAAGGTCTTCGAGGTAGTTGCCGACCTGGAACTTAAGGGTGCGTTGTTTGAAAAGATCAGGCTTGCTGGAGAAGACTCGGCAGTAAAAGCGCTTCTATCATGAGCGACGAGTCAATTCTGGAGGAGGAGAGAAATTCCCAGTTTTGGGAAGAGACCATTGAATTACGGAACGGAGAAAGGCAACTATCTCGCGAAGAGAATGCCTTGGCCCGGTATATCCAGTTGACGTGCGAGTATGGGAAAATCGTAATTTCGGCTGTGCAGGGTTCCGTCGTCGGAGCTTTCCTTGGAGTCATTCTCTCGACCGATTTCCGGGTGGTTCCTGAAAATACTGTCTTCTCGTTTCCCTGCATGCGATACAGAATGCCACCGCAGGGAGCATTAGCCTTCCTGCTACCAGGGTACATCGGCATTGCGAAGGCTAAAAGCATCCTTCTTCGCGCAGAGCCGATCCTGGCCAACCCGGTCGTGATCGAGATGGCTGGGAGTATTGTCGGCGCTACGGTCGAAAGCTGGTATGAGGCGGTGAACGGCGACGGTGAATCATACACCCATAACTTTTCATACACCGACATGGTTGAAATCCTCGATCCCGACAAAAAATAGAACCGGTTAGTGCCCCGGGAGGCAGCTTTTCCCGGGCTGCATCTTTTTATCTCCCGAACGTTCCACTCGTATCATATAATTTCCGATGGATTCCCGATAAGCTTGATCTCTAAAAAGTGGAGGAGTACATGGCACACAAATGTTGGGCTTTGTGCGGTGTCGTGATTTTCGCGCTTGCGCTGATGGTATCGCCGGCGGCGGCTCAGGAAAAACCGATTCAATTATCGTTGTTTACGCCGGTCCAAATCTTTCCCGAAGAGACACCCATCAAGGGCGTGCGCCTGAGTCTTATTTACGGACGCAGCAGTTATGTCACCGGGTTTGACTGGGGCCTGGTCAACCATACCACCTCAGGTGTATCCAAGGGTGCTCAGTTCGGTTTTGTGGGTCTGGTGGAAACGGACTTCACCGGTTGGCAGGACAACGCGGTGAATATCACGAGAGGCAATTTCGAGGGTTTCCAATGGGGAGTGGTCAACTACGCCAAACATGCCAACGGCTTCCAACTCGGACTTGTCAACTACGCGGGGACGATGAAAGGCCTTCAGATCGGGCTGGTTAATATAATCGAGCAGGGCGGGCAGTTTCCGGTCTTTCCGATTGTCAACTGGTCGTTTTAACGGATTCAGTATCACGTTTATCTGACCAAATCGCTACGCGTGTAGCAGAGAATCTCGAAATTTGAATGCGCTTCGCATTATCGCTGATGTGAAGAGCGCTGAAATCTGAACAAATCAGGGTAAAATCCGTCTATCATATTGGACTCTCGAACAGGAGGTGAACCAATATGTTGCGCCATGTTGCCATATTCATTCTGCTCTCCTTCTCCCTGATTGGCTTCAGTTGCGGCGACAGTGCTGTACCGCCCGGCTCTGCGATAGACGCCACCGGCGATGTCGGTGATTTTCTCGGCACCGGCGAATATCTCGGCGAGTATTGGCCCACCGATGGCTGGCGAACCTGCCGTCCGGAAGAGGTCGGCATGAGTTCCAATCGGCTTGCCGAGGTCTACCGCTACGCCGCCAATCCGAATATCATGACCGAGGGGATTCTGGTAGTCAGAGATGGCTACATTGTCGGCGAGGCCTATTTCCGGGGTTACACGCCCGCCCGTCAGCATTACAGTTTCTCGGTAGCGAAGAGTTTTACCAGCGCCGTAATGGGCATTGCGATCGACCGGGGTTATATCGCCGACCTCGACGAATCGGTCTATCAGTATTTTCCCGACTGGCAAGAGCCGGGGACCGACCCGCGCAAGCAGCGGATCACGCTCGACCACCTGCTGCACATGAACTCCGGGATTCAATGGGACGAGAGCGACTACAACAGCCACGACAACGATGCCTACATGATGCACAACCAGTATGATATGAATCAGTATGTGCTGGACAAGCCGATGGAGCACGAACCGGGCACATACTGGCGCTACTCGACCGGCAACTCGCAGCTTCTGTCGGGCGTGATCTGGGTTGCGACCGGGTCTACCGCCTATACGTTCGCCATGGATCATCTGCTGCGGCCGATCGGGCTGGAGAATGTCCGGTGGGACTCCGACCTCGCCGGCAACACGGCGACCGGCTCCGGAGTTCGCGCGACTCTGCGCGAGTTCGCCAAATTCGGTTACCTGTACATGAAAAACGGCGAGTGGGACGGACAGCAGATTGTGCCCGAATCATGGATCGAGCTTTCGCGCCAGCCGGCTATGGACGGTGTCACTATGTATGGCCTGCACTGGTGGCTCAAACCGGCAATCGACCGCGACGGGACCACGAGCATTCCGGATAATCTCCTTATCGCCTGGGGGATTCATACGCAGCAGATCTTTGTCATGCCGGACCAGGGGCTGCTGGTGGTGCGGATCGGCAACGATCCGGAGGTGCAGGGGATCGAATGGGTTGAATCAGAGGTCTTGACGCTGGTGCTCAACGCGCTGCAGGAGTAGATATCTACCCGGAGCGCTGCATACATCGTTTCCTTTGATCGTGCCCGGCAGATACCCTCATCTGCCGCCCACACAACATGACAGAACAAGAAGGGGTCGTAGGCATTTGATTTATCAAATGCTCGCCGCGGGCATGATAAATCATGCCCCTACGGATTTTCTGTCAGAGATAACCTTAGCTCGTGCCCCAGTCGGTGAGGCGGGCCAGAAGCCACCAGAATGCCTGACCCTTGCGATAGCAATTGAAGCAATGTGAGTGGGCGCAACTGGCGCAACTTTCGCACGGATTGGCGGCGCACCAGTCGTAACACCACGGACAGGAATCATCGGCATCCGGATAATATCCGCCGTCGGGATCGTAGCTCTCTATATCCGCAAAATCGAACAGGATCTTGTCGTTGTCGCCGCAATACTGCCGAATCTGGTTGTTGCGCTGATACAGATTGCCGGTCACGCCGGTGCCGTCGAGGTGCCCGGTCATATAAATGAAGATGACATTGGGATAGTCGGTCTCGAGCGTGTTCATGGCGTCAAGGTAAGTGTTAATGCCTTCCACGGTGTTATCCGAAACCCCGCCACACCAGGACCAGACGACCAGATTGCACTCCGTGTGGTTGTCCAGATAGGTTCTGGTCGGCGACACCCAGGTCAGATCGCCCAGATGACCGAGATCGTCGGAAATCTCATAGCAGGAGGGCTGGTTATAGCTCCCGTCTTCCGCCTCGACCATATCCAGGCCTGTCATAATCTGGCTGCCGTGGGAGGTGTGGCCGTAGTACATATTGAAGGCGGTCGCGGCCTGTTCTATCGTGCCGATTGGCACGCCACTGAATGCGTTGGCAGCATTGTGGTCGGCTATTAATGCCCCTCCCGGGTCAGGCAGGGTGGTATCCTGGGTAGTATCGCCGGTGGTGTCTCCGACAGTATCGCCGGTTTCGATATCAGCCGGATCGGTGCCGGTAGTGGTATCGTCATCCCCGCACTGAAGCAGCATCAAGGGAAGCAATATCAGAATAGCGAGAAAGAAGCCGAGACTGGGTTTTCCGGTGCTCACGGGACGCCCTCCGATTGAGATTCTACTCTATATATAACGTAATATCGGTGGATTTTTCGCGCCGCGCCACCGTTTGCTGTACTTTTTTTGAACAGGCGCGGCGCGATTCTGTCGCCCTGTGACAGCGCCGGCGCCGCGGTGAGGCACACAAACACTTGCAATCTGCCCGACAAGAATATAGATTTAGAGGGGCGGGGAAAGCAACTTGATCGACCGCTATCTATAAACAAAACAACATCGAATTGGACCGCCTGTGAGAGGGGTGTTGATAACGGTACTTGTCTTAGCGGCAGTGTCGTACGCCCGTTACGCAGGCGAGGAGAAGTATGTACAAAGTCATTCATATCAGAAACGCGGCGTTTTCCGAGGACCAGTGGCGCCAATATTATGACCTACTCGTAAAGATTAAGGTGCGCTTCAAAACGATGTTATCCTCCCGATCATGGGAACAGATGCGCGATCGGGTCGCGTCTTTCTGTGAGATGGATGAAGGCTTTCACCCGATGGTCGTATCCGATGGCGATGAGATCATCGGCTGGGGCCAATTATGGGTACGGGACACCGATGCACCTGAGCCAGCGGGGGATATTTCGCTCGATGCCTATTATGACGAGATACCTCGCAAATTCGTACACCGGGTTGCATCTGAGATTGAGCCGCTTATGAAGCATCATGGCTGCATTCGGGCGCACAGCATGACCGAGAGTCAGCGGATCTCCGACGCAATCCGAATGTGGCGTCCGCGCGAACTTAACCGTGTCGATCGCTTTCGACTCTATCGCAAGAAGGCCAACCTGGAGGCGATAGATCATTGGCTGAAGACAATTCCGGCGGCGAATTCCGATCTCCGGCTGGAGCTGTTCGATCCGGTGCCGGAAGAGCACCTGCCGGCCTATGTCGAGACCTTCGAGCGGTTTATCAACGAGATGCCGACCGAACGTGAAGAGCTACAGCCGTATCGAATAACCATTGAGTCTGCCCGGAAACAGACCGAGTGGCGACAGAAAAACAATGTACATTTGTATACCTATGCCCTGTTGAATCAACAAGATAATCTTGTGGCGCATTCCAATGCCTCGATCAACGAGCTTAATCCGGCTGATGTCTACCAGGCGATCACCGGGGTGCTGGAAGAGTACCGGGGCCGGGGGATAGCCAAATGGCTGAAAGCGGCGCTGTTTAGAAAGATCGGGGAGGATTTCCCCGCCAATGAATCGATGACGACCGACATGAGGGCGGTCAATGAACCGATCCAGGCGGTCAATCGCCAGATGGGATACGTACTCGAAAGTCAGGGAAATGAATTCGAGACATCGGTTAACGATTTGAGCCGCTGGCTGCAAGAGGAGAAAGATTAGCGGAAAAATCGAATGAAAATGCCACAAATCTGTTTTTTTTGTTTGAATCGGAAGCTTGGCGCCCGTATATTTGCGACGGAAATTCACGAACCAAACAATAAAACTAATTACCAAAGGAGGGATGATGAAGAAGATCATTCTGACTATCAGTCTCGTCGTTATTGCGTTGTTGATCTTCGCAGGATGCAGCGATGATGACGACTGCACCACTTGTCCGGAAATGACTCAGCGAGCCATAATGATGGGATGGATGGATCTGGACGAAGGTTACCTCGGCTTCTGGGGATATATCGTAGGTGTAACCGGCGCAATACCGGATGTCGACTCAGTGCGCGTTGACGGCAACCTGGCGGAGATGGAAACCGGCTATGGCGAAGGTGGAGTCGGAATTTGGGTGCAGTGGGAAGAGTCGGGCTACGACAAATCCGGTGCTGAATATGTCAGCGGCGACACTGTCTACGTAGAGATTTTCACTCCGTACGGCAAGTGCGAATGCCGCGAGAAAGTGCTCGACGACTATTACGATGATCCGGTTGTTCTGGACTGGGCAGTCAATTATCCGTATGATACCGTCGCTATCAACACTGCAATTACCGTCGAGTGGGAGCCGATTGAACACGCTGATTGGTACGGCGTCGAACTCGAGTACGATTACTACACTGGTGGGGTTTACGACGAACGTATAACAGTTTTCTACACTACCAACGAGTCATTTACGATCGCCGCCTCCGATGTTGAATATGACGGGCGCTATTACATTCGCATACGGCCCTGCACCGGTCCTTACCCGGACGCCGATAACGGCAATATTATCGGAGGCGTTATAGAGGGCAGCATCGGCAGCAGCACTTACGAGTCATTCAGGATTTATGTCGGCACGGGGCAGTATAAAGTCGCTCTGGACGGACTCGAGAGTGATGAGGCCGACCAATCGCTTGGGGCATTCCTTGACGCTTACAACAACCAGTAGCCCGGGAGAAGACCAGTGAAACTGCGATTCCGCATAGAAACTGATATTGATGAAGTACTCAGCATCAATCCTGCGGGTGTCGCGTCGCGACGAACAAAACGTAGTAACAGAGAAATAAAGGTGTCATAATGAAAAAACTCTTGCTGATAAGTAGCCTGGTCGCGGTACTCATGCTGTTGGCGGCCGGCTGCTCAGATGACGATGAATGCCCCACCTGTCCGCAGTTCGTTCAGAAGGCGCTGATGATGGCCGAAATAGAGAGCTACTACGGCGAGATCCAGATGTGGGGCAGTATCTTCGGCCTGAACAGTCGGTTACCCGATATCGACTCGGTGAAACTGGAGGGGATGGACGTTGAGATGCACGCGACAATGGACGCCGGAGCATCTTACTACTATCTCCAATACAATGCTGGTGGAGAGTTCTCCAAACCATCCGATTGGGCGAGCGGCGATACGGTTTTAGTAGAGGTCTTCACGCCGGACGGCAAATGTGAGTCGCGGTGTACCCTGCTCGATAGTGAAGAGGACGAGCCGGAGATCATCGGTTGGTCATCGAATTATCCGTACGATACCGTCGAGGTCAACACCTCTATCACGATTGACTGGCATCCTATCGACGGTGCCGACTACTACTATCTTTCTGTAAACTATGAGTACGACTCGGCCGGAACCTATGAACATACATCCGACTGGGTCGAGATCCATGATACTACCTACACGATACCGGCCAGTGACCTGGATTATAACGGTCGTCTGTACATGGACCTGGGGCCGGTCAGCGGGCCAAGCATGACGTCTTCCGCCGGCAATATCACCGGCGGTTTTGTCAAGGGCTGGGTAGTCAGCACGACCTATGATTACTTCACGATTTATGTCGGTACCGGCGATCCTTATCCTGTTAGTGCCGAGGTGAACGAGGAGCAGAGACCGCACCAGACAATTCTCGAAGCGGCCCACGGTGTGATCAAGCGTTAGTCAACGCACGAACTGATTATCTGTAAAGGTCGGGATCGATGATCCCGGCCTTTTTTTGTGCACACTACGCTTCGCCGATTCTGAAAAAAGCGGTTGTGGCAAGAGCGGCCATGATATACCATCATTAAGACCGCATAAGGATGAAACTATGTGCCGCTACCGCCTGAATCAATACAAAAAAGACCGTCTGGAAATCAGCAGCGAGTTGCTCGCGGCGTTCCAATCCGACGATATCCATAAGTTCCACAAGTCAATAGACGAATATCAGCCGACCCCGACCCACTCGCTTCAGAGCCTTGCCGACGAACTTGGAATCGACAAACTGTTGGTCAAGGATGAGTCGTGCCGATTCGGGCTAAAAGCGTTCAAGGGGATGGGGGCATCGTACGCGATCTACCGGCATGTCAAAGAGCAGTGGGAGACGAAATTCGGCGGATCGTTCGAAATAGACGATCTGTATGACCGTTCGAAACTGGCCGAACTTCAGCTCGGCCCGTTCTGCACCGCCACCGACGGCAATCATGGTCGGGCGGTGGCATGGTTTTCGAGACTACTCGGTCAGCAGGCATTCATCTACATGCCGAAAGGAACTGCGGACGCCCGGATTGCCAATATCCGTTCCGAAGGCGCTGAGGTGACGGTGATCGACGGCGACTACGACGAGGCGGTGCGGCGAATCGCACGCGACGCGAAGGAAAACGGCTGGCAGGTGATCTCCGACACCGCTTACCCCGGATATACTCAGGTCCCGCGCAGGATAATGGCCGGGTATACAACGATATTGGCCGAGATGGAGCCGGGGCTGTATCCTGACGGACAGCCGGAGGTGGACATTGTTATCCTTCCGGCCGGGGTGGGCAGTTTCGCGGCGGCGGCGCTCTGGTATTACTATGATCGCTACCTCGATAAGAGGCCGCGCTTTGTTTCGGTCGAGCCGGCGGCGGCCGACTGTTTCCTCGAGTCGATCATCTCCGGACAGGGACAGGCGAAACAGACGACGGGCAATCTGGATTCAATCATGGCCGGGCTGAACTGCGGGACACCCTCGGTTGAGGCCTGGCCGCTTATGCGGGACGGGATCGATCTCTTTCTGGCGATCTCGGATCGGCACGCTCTAAAGGCGATGCGGCGGTATTATTACGCAACGGGCGATGACCGGCGGATCATCTCCGGCGAATCGGGCGCGGCCGGGCTGGCTGCCTTGCTGGCGCTGATGAATGAACCGTCGCTGTGCGAGGCGCGGGAGGCCATCGGCCTGGACCGGGATGCCCGAGTGCTGGTATTCAATACCGAAGGGGATACCGACCCGGACTATTTTCGGAAAGTAGTGCGGGGATAATCCTGCCCCAAAAAGGTATCGCTCGGGCCAGAATGTGTTATCTTGATAATATGGATACGCTGGATAAGGTACTACAGACGATTGATTCAGACGGACTGCTCGCCAACGGTGACAGGGTTTTGGTCGCTTTGTCCGGGGGGCCGGATTCGGTCGCGCTGCTGCATATCCTGACGAAAATACGCGACAATTCTGATCTCACTCTCTACGCAGTGTACATCAATCATAATATCCGGCCCCGGGAGGCACAGGAAGAAGAACAATTCTGTCGCGACCTGTGTGACGGTCTCGGGGTGGATCTGAAAATCATTTTCGAGGATATCCCGGCTCGTGCCCGACAAGCGGGCAAGGGGTTGGAAGAGGCCGCACGGGATTTTCGATATGCGACCTTCGAGCGGCTGACCGAGGAAAAGAAATTGGACCGAATCGCGCTCGGGCATCATCTGGATGACCGGGTCGAGACAGTGCTTTTTCGGATTATTCGCGGCAGCGGCCTGACCGGTCTCAAGGGAATGCCTATTACTCGCGGCCGGATTATTCGCCCCCTTTTTGAACTGACGAAGTCGGAGATCGAACAATATCTGAGCCGGGAGGGGCTGTCGTTCCGTGTTGACGAATCAAACCGTGATGACGGCTTCAAGCGCAATTTCATTCGCAACCAATTGCTGCCTCTGATTCGCGAGAACCTGAACGAATCGGTCGACCGGGCACTTATCAGTCTTTCGGAGACAGCCGGTGAGGACGAAGCGTTTCTGGATGAGCTGGTGGCGAAAAAAGCACGGCGGTTGGTTTCGCGCAGTCCTGGCGGGAAAATTCAGCTTGATTTGGAGCAGTTTAATAGTTATGATAAATGGCTGCGGAGAAGATTGCTAAGGCGTTGTCTGGCAGAGATTTCAGGGTCCGGCGAACTCCTGGCGAAGGAGGTTGTCGACCGCCTCGATGATCTCTGCTGCCGGCAGGGCAAGGCTGTTTCGCTGCCCGAAGGTTTACAGGCGGCCATTCTGCCCGGCCGCGCGGTGATTTATCCGGGCACTCGCCAATCGTATCGGCAGGAGTTGAAACCAAGCGGTCGCTGTCGGCTCGAATGGCCGGAACTTCGTTTTAGCAGTTGCGTAAAAAGCCGACTAAATATAAGTCCGGAGCATCGGCGGCGTTCGCGGCGAATCTGGATTGATTATGGCAAGGTTATGCCGCCGCTGGTGATCCGCAATATCGAAGCCGGCGACCGTTTCGCTCCGCTGGGAATGGCGGGAACTAAAAAAGTAGGCGACTATTTGACCGATCGGAAGGTGGACCCGGTCTATCGGGATGAGATTCCGGTCGTATGTGATAGTAAGGGAATCATCTGGTTGGTTGGCTATGAAATCGCCGACCGTGTTAAAGTCGACCAGGCAACCGGAAAGGTTTTGAAAATTGAAGTCTCGCAACCTAAACAGTATCGACTGCAAGCCTTTTGAACTGCTGCTGGATCAAAAGACCATAGCGCGCCGGGTGGTGGAACTCGGTAAGCAGATAACTCATGACTATCATGACAAGAATCCGGTCATGATTGGCGTGCTCAAGGGCTGTATCGTTTTTGTGGCCGACCTTATGCGGCACATCAAACTACCGCTGGAACTGGAATTTGTTGCGGCAGCGTCCTATCGGAAGGGAGCCAAACGTGAGCAGCAGGTCGAATTCGGCGGACCGGCTCACATCGCCCTGAAGGACAGGAACATTCTCATTACCGAGGGTGTAGTCGATACCGGACGGACAGTGACCACCCTGCTCAAGCAGTTGGCGAAAGAGGAACCGGCATCAATGGAGATTGTTACACTTATTGACAAACCGGCCAGTCACCGGACAAAGCTGAATATAAAATACAAGGGGTTTACGGTGGGCAACGAGTTCGTGATCGGCTACGGCCTTGATAATACCCAGAAATATCGTAACCTGCCCTTTATCGGAAGTGTCATAGACTCGGAATAAAACGCGATTCGACCTTGGGGAATTTGAATAGGTTGGTCGTCCCTTTAGTATAAGAACAAGATAGTCGAAGAAAACCGATTGGAGATTTTGTGGCAGAGCCTAATAATAAACGGCGTCTGAATCGAGGCCCGGGAAAAAACCGCGGAGATAAATCAAAAGACCAGATGAGTTGGAAAGGACCGGGAAAGTCGCTCGTATTCTGGTTGGCGCTGTTTTTGATTGTCTTTATCACCTATACCTATCTGTCGAGTTTTGACCGGGAGGTGGCCGAGATCACCTACTCGGAGTTCATCGCCGAAATGGACAATGAGAACATCCTTGAGGTATCGTTCGAGGAGCGCAAAGTTGAGGGGGCGCTGAAGGAGCCGCGCAGCTTTGCTTCGAACAACTCGCCCAACACTTTCGCCAAGTTCGTGACCCGAATCCCGTTTCAGGACTACAACTACGATCTGGTCAATCGACTCCAGGCGAAGGACGTCAAAGTAAAGGCCAAGGACCAGAGTCCGAATATGTTCAGCTATCTGGCTGCCGCGGCGCCGTGGATAATCCTGATCCTCATCTGGCTCTTTTTCATTCGCCAGATGCAGGGTGGCGGAGGAGCCAAGGGCTTGTTTTCGTTCGGCAAGAGCAAGGCTAAGCTGCTGACCGAGGATCATCCCAAAGTGACCTTCCGGGATGTGGCCGGGGCCGACGAAGCCAAGGAAGAGTTGAGCGAGATCATTGAATTTCTGAAAGAGCCGGGCAAGTTTCAGAAACTGGGCGGCAAGATTCCCAAGGGCGCGCTGCTTCTCGGTCCGCCCGGAACAGGAAAAACGCTGCTGGCCCGAGCGGTGGCCGGCGAAGCGCAGGTGCCGTTCTTCTCGATGTCCGGCTCCGATTTTGTCGAGATGTTTGTCGGTGTCGGCGCCAGTCGCGTGCGCGACCTGTTCGAGCAGGGAAAAAAGAACGCCCCGTGCATTATCTTCATCGATGAGATCGACGCGGTCGGGCGCCATCGCGGCGCCGGGTTGGGCGGAGGTCATGACGAACGCGAACAGACCCTGAATCAGTTACTGGTCGAGATGGATGGTTTTGAGTCGAACGAGGGCGTTATCCTCATTGCCGCTACCAACCGTCCCGATGTTCTCGATCCGGCCCTGCTCAGGCCCGGCCGGTTCGATCGCCAGATAGTAGTACCGACTCCGGATGTGCGTGGTCGCGAGGGGATTCTTAAGGTCCACGTGAGAAAAATCAAGCAGGACGACAGTATCGATCTATCAGTGCTCGCCCGCGGCACGCCCGGTATGACCGGAGCCGACCTGGCCAACATGGTCAACGAGGCGGCCCTGTTGGCCGCACGGCGCGATCGCGAGGCGGTGACCATGGACGATTTTGAAGAGGCCAAGGATAAAGTGATGATGGGCTCGGCGCGGCGTTCGCTGGTGATCAGTGACGAGGAAAAGAAGATCATCGCGTATCACGAAGCCGGGCATACGCTGGTGGCGAAGTTTCTGCCGAAGGCGGACCCGATTCACAAGGTAACGATAATTCCGCGCGGCCTGGCGCTGGGCGTGACGCAATCGCTGCCGGTGGATGAACGCCACACGCTCTCGAAAGAGTATCTCGAATCGACGCTGACGGTGTTTATGGGCGGCCGCGTAGCCGAACTGCTGGTTTTCGATCAGCTTGATACTGGGGCCGGCAACGATCTCGAGCGGGCGACCAAACTGGCCCGCAAGATGGTCTGCAACTGGGGCATGTCGGAAAAGGTCGGGCCGATCACGTTCGGCAAGACCGAAGAGCATATCTTCCTCGGTCGCGAGATCCAGCAGCATCAGGATTATTCCGAGGCGACGGCGGTGATGATCGACGGCGAGGTGAGAGTTTTTGTCGAGAATGCCGAAGACCGGGCACGGGAAATCCTTAAAGACAATATCGACGTCCTTCACTTGTTGGCCAATGCCCTTCTGGAGCGTGAGACGATCGACAGTGCCGATGTTGACGAGATTCTCGGACGCACTCCGGGCAGCAAAGAATCGGTCGAAAAACCTGCTCCCACTCCGGAAGGCTGAAACGTGGCGATAGATCATAACAAGATCGAACAGGGAGTCAGGCTCATTCTGGAGGGGGTCGGAGAGGACCGGCAGCGCGAGGGCCTGATTCGCACGCCGGAGAGAATGGCCGAGTATTTTGAGGAAGTGCTCTGGGGCTACACTCAGGATCCGGCCGTTGAACTGAAGAAGTATACGACATCGAATAAGGACGAGATGATCATTATCAAGGATCTTTCGTTCTTTTCCTTGTGCGAGCACCATATGCTGCCCTTTTTCGGCAAGGTGCACATCGCCTATATTCCGCAGAACAACAAGGTGGCCGGTTTCTCCAATATGGTCCGGGTGGTGGAAATTCTCTCCCGCCGGCTGCAGGTTCAGGAGCGGATGACGACCGAGATCGCCGACGCCATGACCGAGGCGATTCATCCCAAAGGAACCCTGATCGTGGTGCAGGCGGAACATCTCTGCCTGACTATGCGGGGGATGAAAAAGCCGGGCAGCAAGGTCGTCACCTCGGCAATCAGGGGCGCGTTGCGCCGAGACGCTACCCGTGCCGAAGCGCTGGCCCTGCTGGGGCAGGCCTGACGAGCGACATCGCACAATATACGGTTTGGATATTCGACCCTGTCCGATTCGGTCAGGGTCGAATTATATCGGGCAGGAATCCGCACGATGTTTTAGACCTTGATTTTGCCCGTCAAAATTCGGTATATAAATATGTAGTACCGGAATTTAAACCATGGAAATGCAGAAGCTAAACAGACCTGAGGAACTGAAGGCGGTCATTCCCCTTGCCGGGGGACGGCAGCTTGAACTCTCTCGCCCGTTGATAACGGGCGTGCTCAATGTCACGCCGGACTCATTTTCCGATGGCGGGCAATTTGCCGAGCCCGGACAGGCGGTGGCGCGCGCGCTCGAAATGGAAGAGGAGGGAGCCGATATTATTGATATCGGCGGCGAGTCCAGCCGTCCGGGTGCGGAACCGGTCCCGGTTGAGCAGGAGCTAAAGCGGGTTATCCCGGTGATTGAAGGGATCAGGAAGGTTTCCACTGTCCCGATCTCGATTGATACCTACAAGCGGCCAACCGCCGAGAAGGCGCTGGCGGCAGGGGCGGATATCGTCAATGACATCTCCGCACTCCGTTTTGACGAGTCGATGGCTGAGCTGGTGGCGGCGGCGAAGGTTCCGGTGATTCTGATGCACATGTTGGGGACACCGCGCGATATGCAGAATAACCCGCGCTATGATGACTGCGTTGAAGATGTCGCCCGCTTTTTCGAGGAGCGGATAGATTTTGCGATCTCGGCCGGGATTGACAAATCGAGAATCATTCTCGATCCGGGCATCGGATTCGGCAAACGATTGAGCGATAATATCGAGTTGCTGGCGCGTTTGGAGCGGTTCAAGGCGTTTGGCCTGCCGCTGTTGATCGGCACCTCGCGCAAATCGTTTATCGGCATGCTGCAGGATTCCGACCGACCGGCCAGTGCCCGTATCGGTGGGTCAATCGCGTCCGGCGTGACGGCAGTAATGAAAGGCGCCAATATCGTGCGGGTGCACGATGTGGCTGAAACGGTGGAGGCGTTGAAAGTGGTTTCGGCGGTCAAGGGAGCCATATGACTCTGTTCAGTTACGATTTTATCAAGTTTGGTTTTATGGACCTGATCGACATAATGATCGTTTCGTTCATCATCTTTCAGGTGCTGAAACTGATGCGGGGGACGCGCTCGGTCCAGATAATTATCGGCCTGCTGCTGATCGCCGGAGTTGCCTTTGTGGCCTACTGGTTCCAGCTCCAGGGGCTGACATGGCTCTTTTCCAACCTGGCTACCTTCGGCTTGATCGCGCTGGTCATCGTATTTCAACCGGAGTTGCGCAGTGTATTGGCCCAGTTCGGTCAGAACCGGATCCTGCGCCGTTTTGTCCGTCTGGAGCACCGCAAGACGCTCGACGAGGTGAGCCGGGCGGCGCTGAGGCTGGCTGAATTGCGCTATGGCGGGCTGATTGTGATCGAGCGCCGGACCGGTTTGCGCAATTTTGCCGAGTCGGGCAAGCTGCTCAACGCCGAGCTTTCATCGGAAATGCTTATTACGCTCTTTACCCCGTATACTCCTCTCCATGACGGCGCTGTAATCATTTCCGGTGATTATATCGTGGCCGCGGCTGCCTCGCTGCCGCTGACCACCAAACCGCGCTATCGCAAGCTATACGGCATGCGTCACAAGGCGGCTATCGGTGTGTCGGAGGTGTCGGACTCGATAGTGGTGGTCATCTCCGAGGAAACCAGCAAGATATCAATCGCTTACGACGGCATTCTCGATCTGAATATAGACAAGTCCGAATTCCGTGACCGCCTGGCCGACTACCTGTCACGGTAGATTCGGCGTATAATTTGACAAACAGCCCGAAAATTCATATCTTGGCCAGCCGTCGCATTGATGATGTTGCCGATACTGATTAGTAATGACCCGACCGCAGTTATCGTGTCGGGGTTATTTTTATGAGAGATTAATGCACGATCTGACGAAAATACGCAATTTTTCGATAATCGCCCATATCGATCACGGCAAGTCAACCCTGGCCGACCGCCTTCTGCAGGAGACGCGCACCCTGACCGAGCGGCAGATGAAGGCACAGGTGCTCGATTCAATGGATCTCGAGCGCGAGCGTGGTATAACGATCAAAGCACACGCGATCCGCTTGCTCTATGACGCTGCCGACGGTGCGAGGTATCGTTTCAACCTGATCGATACGCCCGGCCATGTCGATTTCACCTACGAGGTCAGCCGTTCGCTGGCTGCCTGCGAGGGGGCGATTTTGGTGGTCGATGCGTCGCAGGGGATCGAGGCCCAGACGCTTTCCAATCTGTATCTGGCAATGGACAACGATCTGGAGATTATTCCAGTCATCAACAAAATCGACCTGCCCAACGCCCAGCCGGAGAAGGTTAGCGAAGAGCTGGTCGACCTTCTCGGGTGTAACGAGAGCGAGATTATTTGGGCCTTATCCATTTTACCAGCCTTTTCTATGAGTTTCCCAGAAAATGATGCCATCAGCGTCATGACATCGTCTACCAGCTCTTCTTGAAGGGACTGGTTTTCCTGGTGCTCAACTGCATCAATGGCGACGCCG
>DAOWIC010000329.1 GCA_030641085.1 Calditrichota bacterium | reverse complement strand
AATCACCGCTCCGGCCAGTACGCCAATCCAGTAGGGCAGGCTGAAGACAGCGTCGAATGCTTTACCGGCGGCGTTCATTTGCGCCGCCACATAGCCGAGCATCGCCAGCGTGATAATCAGCACCGGGATATAGCGCAGCGCGGGCGATTTCGGCCCAAATCGGTGCATGATGTACTGGGGCAGGGTTACCGCGCCGGAATCGGCGGTTGACTTTCGCAGACGATCAGCAATCACGAACCAGTTGAACAGATACCCGGCCGCGATGCCGGGCACAATCCAAAATGCGGCCGCGCCAATCAGGTACGCTTCGCCCACCAGCCCGAGCATTACCCAGCCTGATTCCGCCGAGGCCGAAGCCGAAAGGGCCGACGCCCAGGGGCCGAGTTCGCGGTTGGCCAGCACAAAATCATCGCTTGTCTCTTTTTTCAACCGGGTCGAGTAAAGCCCGACACCGATGATAAAAAGGCTGTAGACAATAAAGGAAACTGCGAGTACCGTATTAGAATCCACCACGTACTCCTATCGGGTCAGATCATTATTCTCAGAGTGTAGATCTAAAGCACTATAAAAGTAAATCGGACTATCGCCAAATCAACAAGTTTATTTCGGCCGGTTATCGACCGGTCTTTTGCCGTTGACGATCCGACCGCCGAGTGTTATGCTCCGGTATATCTGCGAGACGCAGGCTGTCCTTATCGATCACATACCTGGAGGTTCTCATGCGCACAATCCGTTTCATCGTTACCATATTGCTCGCTTGCGGTATTGCCGGCGGTCTGATGGCCGCCCCCGGCGATACTTTGAAGTCATTCGCGACTCCCGGACATTGTCCGCAGGGTCTTACTTTCGACGGCAAATACTTGTGGAGTTCCGATCGAAAAACCGACATGATCTACAAAATTAATCCAGACGACGGCGCCCCGGTTGATTCACTGCCGGCCCCGGCCTACATGCCGCTCAGCCTTACCTGGGACGGTCGGCTGTTGTGGTGTGTCGATGCCGGTGAAGAATTTATCTGGGGTATCAACCCGGAAACGGGAATTGCCGAACGAACGATCTGGTGCCCTGTCTCACGCCCCGGCGGGCTGGCCTTTGACGGCGAGAATCTGTGGATTGCCGACGACGGTGAGAACAAGCTGCATTCGATCAGTACCGATGACGGCACCACCATGACCACCATCCCGGCCCCGACATCACACCCGGGAGCCTTGACTTTCGACGGTACTTATTTGTGGGTGGCGGATCGATTCAAAGACATGATCTATATGGTGACGCCCAACAGCGGCGATGTTATAATCTGCTTCAAGGCGGCCGGACCGTACACATCCGGCCTTGCCCACGACGGCAAGAACCTGTGGAGCGTCGACTACCAGACCGACCTGATTTACCGTCATGTGGTCGACGACGGTTCCCTTTTTGCGCGCCTCGACGAGAAATATCAGCATCTTGAATTCACCCACCAGGCCCGCAATTACGGTCCGGGTGAGGTAAAGTCGCTCGATGTTTATCTGGCGGTGCCGGTCGACCGGAACAGCCAGGAACTGACCGCGCCGATAGTCTACGATCCGCAGCCGGATGATTTCCTCACCGACCGCTGGGGACAAAAAGTAGCCCATTGGCGCTTTGCCGACCTGGCGGCGACCGAGTTCACCAATATCACTATGCTCACCACGGCTCGTCTATACCAGAACCGGTACTTCGTTTTCCCGGATAAAGTCGGTTCGTTTGAGGATATTCCCAAAGATCTCGGAAAGATGTATCTTATCGATGATTCCAAGTTCGCTCTCAACGATCCTATCATCCAAAACGGGGTGAAAGAAGCGGTCGGCGACGAAACCAATCCATATTGGGTCGGTCGCAAAATATACAACTACGTCATCGACAAGATCGAATACGAACGGGTGGGGGGATGGAATATCGCCCCGACCGTGCTGGATCGCGGCAACGGCTCCTGCTCGGAGTACAGTTTCGTCTATATCGCTATGTGTCGCGCGGCGGGACTGCCGGCGAGATATGTCGGGGCGGTTACAGTACGCGGCGATGATGCCTCGTGGGATAATGTCTTCCACCGCTGGGTGGAGATCTATCTGCCCGGCTATGGCTGGATTCCGGTCGATCCCTCGGGCGGCGACTCAGAGTGGCCCGCCGACCGCGCCAACTCGTTCGGATACTTGAACAACCGCTTCCTGATCACAACCGGCGGCGGCGGAGGTTCGGAGTATCTCGAATGGAGCTACAACGCCAACGAGCGCTGGACATCAAAAGGACGGTGCAAAATCGTGGTGGAGTATTTCGGCGAATGGTCGCCGGTGGTTGAGGATAACGAGTAAGAGTCGCAATGCCGTT
>DAOWIC010000136.1 GCA_030641085.1 Calditrichota bacterium | reverse complement strand
CCTCCTGGTCCGGTGAGACCGGCTGGATAAGCGTGGTCAGCGCCGTCGCTGCGGGCGATCACACATTCCGCTGGGTCTACGAAAAGAACAGCGTCGTCGCGAGCGGCGATGATGCTGCCCTGCTGGATCAGATAATATTTCCACGCGGTCCCGCCGACGATTTTGACGACGACGGCGCCCTGACCGGCAGCGACAATTGCCCGTTGGTCTACAATCCGTTGCAAGACGACACCGATTCAGACACATTCGGCGACCGCTGTGACAATTGCCCCGAGGATAGCAATCCGCTTCAAGAAGACGCCGATGGTGACGGTGTCGGTGATATCTGCGAAGGGTGCTGTGATATCCGGGGTGATTTCGATCACAATGGTCGGGTCGATGTCGCCGATATCGTGGCCTGGGTCAACTGGTCGTTCGACGGCGGTGATCCGCCGGTCTGCGAGGACGAGCCGGGCGTTTATCCGGAAACGGACATGGATGCCTCCGGTCGGACCGACGTGGCCGATGTTGTCTACTGGGTCAACTGGTCTTTCCACGGCGGTGCGGATCCGGTTCCCTGTCCGACTGCGAAGTAGTCATGAACTGTAACTGCTGTCCCCGCAACTGCGGTGCCGACCGCGATTCGGGCAAGCTCGGTTACTGCCGCACTCATGACGATCTCTATATCAGCTCTATCTGTGCCCACCGGGGCGAAGAGCCGGTCCTGTCCGGAAGTCACGGTATCGCCAACATCTTCTTCAGCCACTGCAACATGCAGTGCATCTATTGCCAGAACTATCAGATCAGCGACACTCGGAGTGATTCATCACTCTGCCAAATGACTCTGACCGAGATCGTGGCGCAGGTCGAGGCTATCCTCAACCGGGGCGCAATCGGGGTCGGCTTTGTCTCACCCTCGCATTTTGTCGCGCAGATGCGCCGGATAATGACTGCCGTCTCCAAACGCGGGCGTGATCCGGTCTATGTCTACAACACCAATGGCTACGACCTGCTTGAGACAATCGCCTCGCTCGAAGATGAAATCGATGTCTATCTTCCCGATCTGAAATATCTCGACGACCGTCTGGCGGGAGAATACTCCGATACGCCCAACTATACCGAGTTCGCCCTGCCGGCCTTAAAAGAAATGTATCGCCAGAAAGGGGCCAACATCGATCTCAACGACGATAACCTCATCACCCGCGGTCTTATCATCCGTCACCTGGTTCTTCCCGGCCACGTTGAGAACAGCAAGGCGGTGCTGCGCTTCATTGCCGACGAACTTTCGCCCGACTGCTACATCTCGCTCATGGCCCAGTATTATCCCACGCCGCGCGTGGCCGATCATCCGCTGCTCGGGCGCACCCTGCGCCCGGAGGAGTACGATGAAGTGCTAGAGGAGTTTGAGCAACTCGGGTTTCATCGCGGCTTTATCCAGGAACTCAGCTCCCCCTTTCACTACAAACCGGACTTTATCAAAGATCACCCCTTCGAAGACTGAGCGCTTTATTCACTCGA
Source organism: Calditrichota bacterium (assembly GCA_030641085.1). Taxonomy (GTDB): domain Bacteria; phylum Zixibacteria; class MSB-5A5; order GN15; family FEB-12; genus DAOWIC01. The sequence goes on along the minus strand of DAOWIC010000136.1, from coordinate 2,674 downwards.
AAAATATTGACTGGCATAGTCAACTTTGTTATCATCCGGGCTGGATATGTGGAAAAGGGATGTAACAATGAAAGAGATTAAGAAGGTCCTGAAAAGGGTTAAGTAAGGAACGGATATTCATGAAGTTGATTCTCGCCGTCTTTGTCTTGTGTGTAGCTGTCGCCGGATCGACGGTGGCCGAAGGGTGCGATGAAACGGTTGTTATAGACTCGGTCGAATACAATGTCGGCGAGCGCTGGTGCGGGCAACGGCTCGATTCGACCGCTGTTGCCGACCCGACCACGCTGGTGCGTATTCCGGAGCAGTTCTGCTTCGAGCAGTTCCGCATCTATGTCAGGCCGGTGGTGCGCGATGCTTTTGTGCTGATGGCTGAGGCGGCCGCCGCGGACAGTGTCGACCTGATCGCCGACTCCGGCTTTCGCTCCGCGACTTTTCAGGCGCGGATTATCAGTCGGCGCATGGAAGAGGGGGACACTTTCGAGCGGCTCATCCGCTTTGTAGCGCCGCCCGGCTACTCGCAACATGAGACCGGCCGCGCGCTTGACCTCGTGCCGAGCGAAGCGCGCTTTGTCTACACTCCGGTCTACGAGTGGCTCAAAGAAAACGCCGCTGAGTTTGGTTTTGTGGAATCATTGCCTGAGGATACCAGCGGCTTTGCCGCCCGGGAATCATGGCACTGGTATTACCTGCCGGAGATAGTAGAATCTAATCCTTCACCCGCCACAGATTAAACGTCGCCCGGTCAACCGACTCACCATTCGGATCGGTTGTTGTCAGTTTGAAATCAATGCTGTCGTTCGTGACATTCTGAATCATCACACTGTATCTCTTGCCTTTGCGCAGACGCGTCCCCTTAATGAGATTCCCCTTTGCCATTCCTTGATACAGGGCATGCTTGCCGGAATTATCCCAGATCTCCCAGCTAATCGAGTCGGTCAACGGATCGTGAAACAGATGCCCCGAATCGGAATAGCTGAACAGGAACTTGTTGCCGGTTATAGCAGTACGAAGGTATCCCGCCTCTTTGTTGTAGCGAAACTCGGCCCTGCCCACGATATTCATCCGCACTCCGGTCATCGGCACCAAGAACTTGCCGTTACCCTCCCAGTTACCCTCCAGGGATGATATATCAATCTTCGAATTACTTTGCGCCATAGAGATCGAGAAGATCAGCGCGACAACAAACAGCAAATAAAGGACAGGTTTCTTATCTGTTTTCAACGGCAACTCCTTGAGAATTATACAGTATAATCCAGATCAAAGGCCAATACAACCGTATAATCCGGCTTGCTTGCTGTATGTCAAAAAAGTTCACATCGAATGGCCCGAAATCGGCTGAAATTTGCCCGTAATCTGTTGTGTCACAATAGAATAAAATGAGGTTTGGACCCTGTTTTTTGTTGCTTTACAGGCTGGCTTGGTTTACCTTTCTAACTTAAAGAACGGTAGAAACATAACCGCCAACAAGGACTTGTTAAGATGGCTGTTGAACGCCAAAAAATAGAGACGATTTTTTTAGAAGAGGAAATGAAATCCTCTTATCTCGACTACTCCATGTCGGTCATCACCAACCGCGCCCTGCCTGATATTCGCGACGGTCTCAAACCGTCCAATCGGCGCATTCTGGTGGCGATGAACGACCTCCATCTCGCTCCCGGTAAAGCGCATCGTAAGTGTGCCAAGATCACCGGTGACACCTCGGGTAACTACCATCCCCACGGTGAGCAGGTCGTCTACCCGACATTGGTACGCATGGCGCAGGATTTCAATATGCGCTATCCGTTGATAGAAGGTCAGGGTAACTTCGGATCGGTCGATGGCGACGGCGCCGCGGCCATGCGTTATACCGAGGCACGGCTGACTCCGATCGCGGTCGAGATACTGGCCGATCTCGAAAAAGAGACGGTCGCCTTCATTTCCAACTACGACGGCACCCGGGAGGAACCGACAGTGCTTCCGGGGAAATTTCCGAACCTGATGTGTAACGGCACCACCGGTATTGCTGTCGGTATGGCGACCAACATGCCGCCGCACAATCTCGGCGAGGTCGCCGATGCGATCGTGAAAGTGATCGATGATCCCGAGTGTACCAACGCCAACCTGAACGAGCTTATCGAAGGCCCCGATTTCCCCACCGGCGGTATTATCAACGGTCGCGAAGGTATCCGGCAGGCGTACGAGACCGGACGCGGGCATATCCCGGTGCGTGCACGAGCCGGTGTCGAGCGAATGAAAAACGGTCGCGAGATGATTATCGTTACCGAAATTCCCTACCAGGTGAACAAATCGAACCTGCTGGAAAAAATCGCCGATCTCGTGCGCGACAAAAAGATCGAAGGTATCTCGGACCTGCGCGATGAATCCGATCGCGACGGCATGCGGGTTGTCATCGAACTGAAGCGCGACGCCCAGTCGGAGGTTATCCTTAACCAGCTTTACAAGCACACCACGCTGCAGGTTACCTTCTCGGTCAACATGCTCGGGCTTGATCACGGGGTGCCGAAACAGATGTCGCTGAAGCAACTGATCCAGTCGTTTGTCGACCACCGTCATGAAGTGGTTGTGCGCCGCACTGAGTTCGACCTGCGCAAAGCCGAAGAACGAGCCCATATTCTCGAGGGCTACCGCATCGCTCTGGATAATACCGATGCCGTTATCGCGCTGATCAAGAAGT
>DAOWIC010000075.1 GCA_030641085.1 Calditrichota bacterium | reverse complement strand
GTCGATCAGGGAGAGGCTCGAAAAAGACCTTCAGGATCAGGGGGCGCAGGCGTTGCACGCACGGCTCAACGAGATCGATCCCCTGGAGGCCGCAAAAATACACCCCAACAACAAAGTCCGACTCATTCGGGCGCTGGAAATATTCCATATCACCGGCCTGCCCAAATCGCAGTTGCTGGCGACCGGCGCCTATCGCAAAAGTAGATTCAATTTCAAATATTACGCCCTTATTCCCGATCGCGACGAATTGTATGAAAAGATAAACATGCGCGTCGATATGATGATGGCGATGGGCCTCGAGGAAGAGCTGGGCCGGCTGGTTGGTCGCGGGATGAAGGAACAAATAAGAATAGCTAATGTTATCGGTTACAGCGAGTTGCTGGATCATTGTGACGGGAAAACGACTGTGGCCGAGGCGGTTGCCATGATAAAGCAAAATAGCCGGCGCTACGCCAAACGGCAGATCACCTGGTTTACGCGCCAGATCAACGCCGAAATCTGCCCCGATGTGCGCAGTCTGGTCAATCTGATTGAGTCGGAAACATTTAGCAGATCGCCCGGTTGAAAAACACTTGACAGGCTGATGGCTTGTTTATTAACTGTCAAGGAGTTAGGTTCGGCTCGGTTAAGCGGGAGTGAATTTGGTCCGATATTGGTACAAAGGAATGGATTCTATTATGAGACATGCTGAGAGACGCGCTTTCGCCACAGTTATGCTACTGATGCTGCTTTTCGTCGTTTTTACCAGCCTCGGCTGCGGCGGAAATAGCTCTCTCTCTTCACCGAGGGTCTACGCCAAGAACCTACCTCCGGCCAATGAGCAGGCTGCCGCAAGCGATTCAACCGCCACGGCGAAGTCCGACTCCGAATCGAACAAGCCGCTTCTGAATGCCCTGATCGAGGATAAGAAGAAGACCGAAGATACCACTGCTGCCTCGACCAAAGCAACCAAGCCGGAAAGCACGGCCAAAAAATCAAAAACAAAATCCGGGTCGGATCAAACGCATGAAGGTTCGCTCGCGAATGCTGCCGAGGATCTGATCTATTTCGGGACGGTTGATGTCGACGACTCGGCCTCGGCTGTTGACGACGAACTCTGGCGCCAACTCGATCTGGCCGAAGAATATCATGCTATGGGCGTGATCGCCAATCGCGAGGCCAGTTGGGAGGAGGCGCAGTATTATTTCGAAAAGGGCCTTACGATTCTGGCCACGCTCGATGTTGAGACTGATTCCACCCTGACGCCGGAAGCGACCAAGTACTCCAGTATCCTGGAAAGCCTTATCGCCGACTATCGCGTTACGCTCCGTTCGCTGGGGGATCTTACCGATGATGTTTCGGCCAGTGTGCTGATCGAACGGTTCGGCGAACTGAGCAGCAGGCTGGGTGCCGACACGATGCAGGTGTTTACATCTGAAATGGCCCCGGTAACCTACGATCTGCCGGTTGTCATGAACGACCGAGTAAAGAGTTCGATAGTCTATTTCCAGACAGTCGCCAAGGACGCCTTCTATAAATATCTACGCCGGTCAAAAAAATACACCCCGATGATGAGGCGGATTATCAGCGAATACGGCCTGCCGCAGGACCTGATTTACCTGTCGCTGGTTGAGTCCGGCTATAACCCGCGCGCTTATTCCTGGGCCAGGGCCTCCGGACTCTGGCAGTTTATCGCATCCACGGGACGGCTCTACAAGCTCAACCGCAACTGGTGGTATGATGAGCGGCGTGACCCGGTCAAGGCAACCCACGCCGCCTGCCAATTCCTCAGAGATCTATACAAGCAATTCGGCTCCTGGGAGCTGGCTATGGCCGCCTACAACGGCGGGCCGGGAAGAGTCGGGCGACAGATAAAAAAGCAAAAGACAATCGATTTCTGGAAACTAAACCTGCGCCGCCAGACAATGGACTATGTACCGCTTATTATGGCGGCAACAATAATCGCCAAGAACCCCGAGAAATACGGTTTCACCGATTTCGAGTTTGAGCCGGAAATAGTCTGGGATGAGGTTTCCATCGACAAGTGTCTCGAGTTGGCGGTGGTGGCACGTGAAATCGGCTGTACCAACCAGCAGTTACAGGATTTGAATCCGGAGTTGCTGCGCAAATACACTCCGCCGAACACGAAAAACTACAAGCTGAAAATACCGGTAGGGACATCGCAGAAGTTCCTGGCCGCCTACGACGGGATGCCGTCGCCCAAAGAGACCAGTTGGGTGCGGCACAAGATCAGACGGGGCGAGACTGTCAGCACCATCGCGGCCAGGTACGGCGTGTCGCAGTACGCCATCTTGGAAGCGAACAATATCAGCCGCCGATCAAGGATATACGCCGGTAAGGAGCTGATTGTCCCGGTGCCGCTCGATCGGGATTACCGGGCACAGTCAAAGAAAAAGAGTAATGAAAGCTACTCTGCGAAAAACTCGATCTACACCGTGCGGGCCGGCGACACTATGTGGGATATCGCGCGCGCTTTCGGCACCACTGTCAACTCGCTTCGCGGCATCAACTATATCGAGCGCGGTTCCCGAATCTATGTCGGCCAAAAACTGAAGATTCCCTCGACAGCCAAGAACTTCAAAGAGAAAAACACGGCCTCCGGCAAGTCCGATTTCTACGCTTCGACCTCGACGAAGTCCTCCGGTTCAAGCAAGAGTGGCGGCGGCAAGGTCAAAACCTACTCGGTCAGGGCTGGTGACACGCTCTGGGATATTGCACGACAGTTCGGCACGACCACCGGAAAGATCCGCAGGCTTAACGATTTGGGACGTTCCAGTCGTATTTATCCGGGGCAGAAGCTCCGGATCACCTCCGGTGACGTCAACTACGTGATCCATAAGGTAAAACGCGGCGAGTCTCTGGCGCGCATCGCAAAGAAATACAGAACAACCATCGCCAAGATTCGCGCGGCTAACAGTATCGATGATCCGAACCTGCTCCGGGTTGGCGAGAGACTTAAGATACTCGTGAAATGACGGGACTGCCATGGCTAAAAAACGGGACATAGTTATCGGCGTTATCATCGCCGTTGGTTTTCTGATGGCGATCGGGTTTTTCGGTCTCGTTTTTATCGGTATCATGTCCGAAGGCGGTGATCTCGAGTTGAGCAGCTTGGGCAACAATATCGGCGTGGTGGAGATGTTCGGTGTCATGGACGAATCTTCCGGCCGGCCGGTTATAAAGCAGCTTGACAAATGGGCCGAGAGCGGCTCGATCAAGGCCATCGTGGTTCATGTTGACTCGCCCGGTGGCGGTGTGGCGATCTCCCAGGAGATCTTCGACGCCATGAAGCGAGCGCGTGAAGAAAAACCGATCGTGGTGGCGATGGCGTCGGTGGCGGCCTCCGGCGGTTATTATATCGCCTGTGCGGCCGACCGGGTAATTGCCAATCCGGGTACTCTTACCGGTTCGATCGGTGTTATCTTTCAGTTTCATACTTTTGGCGAACTGATGGACAAAGTGGGCATCGCCACCGAGACGGTCAAATCGGGCGAGCTTAAGGACGTCGGTTCATACTCGCGCTCGATGACCAAGAAAGAGGCCCTGATGCTGCGCTCGGTGGTTATGGATACCTACGAGCAGTTTGTCGAGGTCGTCGCCGAGGGCCGGGGTAAGGATGTTGATGAAATATACCCGTTGGCCGACGGATCGATCTTTACCGGCCTTCAGGCGTACAATCTAGGCCTGGTAGATACCTTGGGCGGGCTCAATGAGGCCGTGCTGCTGGCAGCCGATCTTGCTGAAATCGACGGCGAGCCGCGAATAGTGAGACCGTATCGCCGCAAAAAGGGCGGTTTGTTTGATTTGATCAGCAGCTTGCTTGAGAACCTGAACCGCTCGGTGGAGACGCCGCTGGCGGGGCCGAGGCTGATGTATCTCTATCAATAGGGCTGTTTTTTTTGGCAAAAAATCGAAAAAACTGTTGATAATCATATAATTTTACTTTTCATTCTGGTAGCTATTGCGTATCTTAACCAGCCACAAAGGGTTATCCCTTATCAAGGGTGGGAAAACGGATTTTGATAAAGTTGATAAATAGGGTTGTTTGTATAGAGAATCTTGTGTTGGGAGGTTGCCGTGACTAAAGCAGATTTGGTTGAGAAGGTAGCTGAGAAGACAGGCCTTACCAGGACGGATGTCGCCGTTGTTGTTGATTCCTTCCTTGATACGGTCAAGAAATCACTCGAAGGTGGACACAACATCGAGATCAGAGGGTTTGGAACTTTCAAGGTGAAACTGCGCAAGGCCCGCAAGGCTCGGAACCCTCGGACCGGCGAGGTAGTGCCGGTTCCCGATCGCAAAGTTCCGGTCTTTAAACCGTCTAACGAATTTAAGAGTATGATTACCAAGCTGGCTATCTGAGGCCGCCTGGAACCTGCATGGAGGATTAATGCCCAGCGGAAAAAAAAGAAAGCGCGCTAAAATCAAGACGCATAAGCGTAAAAAACGCAGACGCGCTAACCGCCATAAGAAGAAGAAAGTATAAGTCCTAAAGCTGATAGGAAAGTTTTCCTTGGCCGTGGCGGAAGTTATTTCCGTGGTTGGGTGACCGGATACCGGATAGAACGCTGGCGTACGTGTCGGCGGCTAAAACTAATGCCTGTCCGCTCATAGGCTTACAAGAGATATCTATATTGGCAATGCCCGCCTACACGGCGGGCATTTTTTTTGCCATAAAATAGACTGGTGTTTTATGGCATTCTAAAAAGAGCGTTTGGCGCAATCCTGATTATCGGCTGCGCCTCGGCCGCCACAGCGGGAGAGCGTACCGATTTTCGCGTCAACGATGATGGGTCCGGATCGCTCCAGAGTGATCCGCGGATCGCGGTCGGCTACGATCGCACGTTTGTCGTAACCTGGGTTGATCGGCGGGGTAGCACCAACGACATTTACCTGCAACGGTATGATTCCGACGGGCTGCCGGTCGGCACGAATCAACTCGTGAACGACGACACCAACAGCTCTTACCAGTTTGACCCGGCTATCGCTGTCGATGAGTC